>CBFGLP010000986.1:0-3940 GCA_965649595.1 uncultured Myxococcales bacterium
ATCGCGACGTAGACCTGACCGCGGAAGGTGCCGTAGTCGTAGACGGTCACGACGTTGGGGTGCGAGAGCTTGGCCAGCGCCTGAGCCTCGCGCAGGAGTCGATCACGCTGGAGGTTGTCCTCCTCGATACCGCGCAGCAGCTTGATTGCGATCTTGCGATCGAGCTGATCGTCATAAGCCGAGTAGACGACGCCCATCCCACCGGCGCCGAGGCGCTTGAGCACGGTGAAGCGACCAATCTTGACCGGATCGGCCGCAGCCCCGAACAGCCGAGCGGCCACGGCGTTGCGCAGGTGCTCGGCGTCGAGTGGAGCGAGCCGAACCCCGGGATCCGGCAAGCGATCGTCGTCCGAGTCCGAGCGCGACGCGAGCCCGCCGAACTCGGTCTGCTCCAACGAGGGCGCGCCGGCGTCATTGGCCTGCCCGCTGTCGCTGCCGAGCTCGTCCACGTGCCCAGAATGGCGCAACACCGCTCGTCAAGCTAGCCGCCTTGGCAAGCAGGGCGCTACAGCTGTGTGATCGTCAGCGTGGCCGACCCGGCGCCCGCGTTGGAGTCGACGATCGCGAACACCACCTCGTCCGCCATCAGCTGCACCTCGACGGTAGACGGAGACTCCGCACAGCCGAGCTCCGCCAGCGGGTCGCAGACGCCACTGGACAGGTACACGACCGCGTCGAGGTCGGTGACCGAGAAGGCATAGGTGCCGTCTGCGGGCGCCGTGAACTCGGTGACCTGCTCGGGACCGGCGGCACCACACGAGCCCGCGAGCTCCGACGCTCCATCGACGATTTGGACCTCGGTGCTCCCGAGCGAGACCGGGATCGGAGCGAGATCGGTGCAGGGCGTCTCGCCGGTCTCGGTCCCGCTGTCGGTGGTGATATCGGTGTCGGACGCGTCCGAGGCATCGGACGTGTCTTCGGTCGTGTCTTCGGTCGTGCCTTCGGTCGTGTCCCCGGTCGCGCCCTCGGTGTCGCCTTCGTCGGTGCCCTCCCCCGTGTCGCCGTCGCCGTCACCGTTCGAGGTGTCAAACCCCTCTTCACCGACCTCGTCATCGGCGATGTCGATCTCGTCGGGCTCGATGCTTCCGAGCGTGCAGGCAAACGGGATCGTGAGCAGGGCCAGCAGGGCGGCCCGGGAGGAGATGGGGGAATGCATGGTCATGACGTCGAAGGGGAAGGTAGGTCAGGCGTGCGGCGCTGATCGCACCACGCGCGGCATGGCTTCGTCGGCCCGTCCGGGCCGAAAGGGCACCCATCGCGGGGCGTGCTCGGGGTCGTGGGGATCGTGCCGCGATCAAAGTGCTTCGATCACGAGCACCGCAGAACCGTTGTCCGCGTCCGAATCGACGGCCAAACGGACGATCTGGTCGGCCGCCAGCTCCAGCTGCAGGCTCGCGGGCTCGCTCGCGCACTGCTCGGGCACGGGCTCGCACTGGTCATCGACCACATAGAGGACGGCGCTGAACTCGGCCTCGGTCAAGGAGATCGCGTAGACCCCCATGGCGGAGGCCTGGAATTCGTAGATCGCCTCGCCAAGCGAGCCACCGCAGCTCCCCTCGACCTGGGAGGCCGCGTCAGGGACCTCGACCGGGTTGTTACCCACGCTCACGATCCCAGGCATCTCACAGGTGGGTACGTCGGCGCCCGTGGTCTCGCTGCCGTCATCAGTGCTCGTATCGGTGGTCGGATCACCGTCACCATCGCCCGTGCTGCCGTCACCCATATCGAGCTTGCCGGCGGTATCGGTATCGAGCTCCGTGTCGTTTCCCTCGCCTTCGCTGGTGCCCTCGTCGTCTGGACTGGTCTCGTCGGAGCCGATCTCGTCGTCCGAGCTGGCGGCATCGTCGGCGACGTCGATCTCGTCGGGCTCGATGCTGAGGAGCGGGCACCCGAGCAAGGGCAGGACGGACACGGCCAGCAAGAGCCGAGCCGAAGGTGAACGCGAGCCGAGCATGGTCATGAGTAGGGCCTCGATAAGTGGCCCGAGGCTGCCCGAGAACGAGCCGCCACCGAGCCCGACGATTGTGCCAGCGCACACGCTCGATCGCCAGAAGGACGGCGGTCGGTGGGCCGGTTGGCTCGGTGCAGATCGCTGGCCACTGGAACAGCACGGTCGAGCGGGTCGGGCTTGCAGGGAATCCGACGGTTGGGGCGGGAAGATCGCGCACCATGAGCAAGCGACACGGCGGAGCCCGCCACGGACTGCTAGGATGCCGCGAACGATGTCGCCCCCGGCCAAGACCGATCTCGAGCTGCTCGAAGACTGGCGGAGCGGGGACGCTCGAGCGGGCAACGAGCTGTTCAACCGCCACTTCGACAGCGTCTGTCGGTTCTTCGCCAACAAGGCGCCGAACGACGTCGACGATCTGATCCAGCGCACCTTCTTGGCCTGCGTCGAGGGCCGCGATCGCTACCGTGGAGACGCGAGCTTTCGTGGCTATCTGTTTGGAGTGGCTCGCAACGTGCTGCGTCGCCACTTCCGTGACAAGCGCTATCACGACAACCGCTTCGATCCGCTGGTCGTCTCGGTCCACGACCTCGGCCCGGGGCCGAGCCTGCTGATCGCCGACAAGCGCGAGCAAGAGCTGCTGCTCGCGGCGCTGCGTCGGCTCCCCCTCGATCACCAGATCACGCTCGAGCTCTACTACTGGGAGAGCATGTCGGGCTCGGAGCTGGCCGAGGTGCTCGAGATCCCCGAAGGTACCGTGCGCGGACGGATCCGGCGAGCCAAGCAGCTGCTCGAAGAGGCGCTGGCCGAGCTGGCCGAGTCGCCGCAGCAGCTCCAGAGCACGGTCGCAAACCTCGAGGGTTGGGCTCGATCGTTGCGCGAGAAGGTCAAACGCTGACGACGTCGTGCATCGACGCGCCCCCGACCACGAGCGAGTACACTCCTGCGCCATGACGAAGCTCCGAGTCGTCCCCTGCACCGCCGCCCTGCTGACCCTCGCGCTCACGAGCGCGGGCCTGCTCGCCTGCAAGAGCGAGGAGAAGCCGGCCGAAGAGAAGAAGGCGGACGATAAAAAGCCAGAGCCGCTGCCCGAGCCTGATCCCGAGCCCGCGGTGCCCGAGATCGACCTCTCCGGTCCGCTCCCGCCCGAGACCAGCGCGGTGTTCTTCTCCGTCGATGGCGCCCTGCTGCCGCTGGCGTGCTTCGACAAGGACAAGAAAGAGCTGCGTGGCGGCAAGGGCTGTCGCTCGCTGGTCGCCGAGGGCTCGGAGATCTACATGGCCTCGAGCTTCGGCAAGAAGACGCTCGAGAAGACCGGCGCGGGCACCAAGCAGTCGATCTGTGGCGACGAAGATGCCCTGCCGACGCCGCAGCTCGACGCGGGCGGAGCGTTCGACTGGGCGAGCTATCCCAAGTCGCTCGCGCGCAACGTCGTGCAGATCGATCCCAAGACCTGGAGCGACTACGGGGCGATGCTCTCCGAAGAGGAGACCGCCGCGGTCCAAGCCGTGATTCAGGCCGCTCGCAAGGTCGAGGGCAACTTCGTGTCCAAGCAAAAGGCGACCGCCGACATCGACGGTGACGGCAAGGACGAGCTGTTCATCTCGGCCGTGATCGCCAACGCCAAGGAAGACGGCAACCTGTACAGCGGGCTGTTCATGGCGCCGGGCGGTGATCTCTCCAAGCTCGTGCTGCTCGAGAAGCCCAAGAAGGACAACGACGTGATTCGCCTGCGTGGCGTGGTCGACCTCGACGGCGACGGCAAGCGCGAGCTGTGGACGAGCATCACCTTCGACGGAGGCAACGGCGATCACGTCGTCCGCCTCGTCGACGACAAGGCCGAGCCGCTGGCCGGCTGGACCTGCGGGGCCTAATTAGCCCCCCGCAGCCGTCGTGCACTTAGCCACGCACGGCCGCTACGCGGCCGCGAGGTCGCGTAGCGACCTCGGTGGGCTGGTTCGGGTTCGCTGCCGTCCGTCTGGGCCCCCAGTG
>CBFGLP010000987.1:0-4293 GCA_965649595.1 uncultured Myxococcales bacterium
TGGATCGGGTTGTCCTTGCGGTACTGAACCTGATCCTTCTTGTCGGCCGGCAGCAGGACCTGGTGCACCCGCTTGAGCCAGTCGAGGTTGAGGGACAGCCGCTTGCCGCGGGACGAGAGGATCCAATCGATGCCCTCGTAGAGCGCTGCGATGTGGTTGTAGGCTGGGATCAGGTTGGCCGTGGAGATGATCTCCGGGTCGATCGCGGCCTTGATCTCGGCGACCGAGAGCACCGTCCCCTCGAGCGCGAAGTCATGGAAGATCCACGACATCCGAAAGCGCTCGTCGAAGAGCGCTCGCTGGCGTGGACCGAGCATGCCGAGCTTCTCGACGAGCAGCTCGGAAGCCTCGTGCAATTGGCGGAAATTCCTCGTTCGAGGGGCCATCGAGCTCCTTGGGGACCCGGAGGGCACGACCTCTCGGTCGCGGGCGGTTGACTCGACTTGCTCTGGCGCGTTGGCCTCGAGCGAGCGCCCCTCCCAGGGCTGCGGAAACTACTCGCTCGGGAGCGCAAAGGTCAACCGCCTGCATTCTAAGTCGGCGTCATCGTTGTGGAAGTTGGCATGTGTGGGGGCTCTTGGGGCTCATACGAGCAGCACCGCACAAAGTCACCGATGCCCCTGCACCACTTCGGAGGATGCGCAAATTTTGACCACCGGCGGCCCGGCTGGCACGACGGGAGACGGTGCCCGACTTCCACACCAGCGTGCTGGCGGACGAGCTCAGCGCTGCGCTCGCTCCCGCGATCGACGCACACCCCGAGGCGACGATGGTGGACGCGACCTGTGGAGCGGGCGGGCACACGCTCGCGATTCTCGCGCGCTGCCGACCGGCACGCGTGATCCTGCTCGATCGCGATCCAGACGCCCTCGAGCACGCCCGGAAGCGGCTCGCAGGCGCCCCCTGCCCACTGGAGTTTCACCACACCTCCTTTTCTCAGGTCGGCGAGGTGCTCGACCAACTGGGCATCGATCGAATCAGTGCTCTGGTCGCAGACCTTGGAGCATCCTCACACCAATTCGATGCAGGCGAGCGCGGGTTCTCGTTCCGCGCCGATGCGCCGCTCGACATGCGCATGGATCCGACCCGCGGGCCCACGGCCGCGGAGTGGCTCGCACGGCTGAGCCTGGACGAGCTGACCGACGTGCTGCGTCGCTTCGGCGAGGAGCCCGAAGCGCGCAGGATTGCGTCGGCGATCATCGCCGCGCATCCGAGCACGACTTCCGAGCTGGCTCGCGTGGTCGAGCAGGCGATGTCGGCTCGCGCTCGGCGGCAGCTCGGCAAGCGCATCCACCCTGCGACCCGCACCTTTCAGGCGCTGCGGATCCTGGTCAACGCCGAGCTCGAAGAGCTCGAGCGTCTGCTCGTCGTCGGGCCCGAGCGGCTCTTGGTCGGCGGACGCATGGCCGTGATCACCTTCCACTCGCTCGAGGATCGTCGGGTCAAGCAGAGCTTCGCTGGGCTGAGCCGTCCGCCCGAGGTCCCCCGCGATCTGCCGATCCCGGCCGATCAGCTGCCGCGCGCGAGCTTCGCGATCCCGGCTGGGTTCCCGCGCAAGGGCGTCGAGCCGAGCCGCGCAGAGATCGAACGCAACCCGCGAGCGCGCAGCTCGAGGCTGCGGGTCCTCGAGCGTGTGCAGGCCTGAAGCTCCAAACCCCTCCGCTCTCTTTCCCCAACTCCCGATGCGCCGCCTCGACTCGCTCCGCGAACGCCTGCTTGCTCGTACGTCCGGGCGCGCGGGCTCTGCTCGTCGCTCCGATCCTGCCGACGCGGCCCGTCCGGAGGTCGCGGGCGGGGTGTCGCTCCCGTCTAGCCGGCGTCGGCACGGCGAGGGTCCGGCGGCGCAGCGACGCAACCGCCAGCAGCGGCGGGCCCAGGCCGGCGAGGATCGTCCGCACGGCTTTCGTCGCGCCGACGATCTCGCCCCGAGCGAGCGGCCCGGCTTCTCGCTCTTCGATCGCCGCCGCGCCGACGGGACCCCGTTGCTGCTCTTCGTGCTGCTCGGGGTGCTCAGCTGTGTCGGGCTCGCGCGGGTTCACTCGCGGATCGAGATCCTCGAGCTGGCCAACGAGATCACCGATCTGAGCGAGGATCAGCAGCGTCTGCTCGATCGCAAGCGGCGACTCGAGACCGAGCGCGCCTACCTGCGTCGACCCGAGCGCGTACGCGATCAAGCGGCCGAGCGGCTCGGCATGCAGCCGGCTCCGCCGGAGCGGATCCAGCGGATCGAGCTGTTGCCGGCTCGCGCGGCCGCGCTGCCGACCTCCGACTCGAGCGAGGGATCGCGATGAGTGTCCGAGCGAACGTCGACCTGATCGCCAAGCATGGCCGCGCGCTGCTGCGCAAGCGGCCCAACCTGCCGCACCTGCCCTCGCTGCCGAAGATGGCGAGCGATCTCGGCTCGGTCAGGCGACGCTCGGCGATCGTCGGCGCCCTGCTGCTCGCAGGGCTCTGTGGCATGGGCTACCGGGCGTGGAGCATCGGCGTCGAGCAGCACGAGCACTACGCTGCCCAGGGCAACCGCCAGCAGCTGCGCGACTACACGCTCGAGGCCAGCCGCGGCAACGTGGTCGATCGCAACCACCTCTCGCTCGCGGTCAACGACCGGATCGAGCGCATCGTGCTCAACCCTCGGCTGATCCGCGCGCACGGCAAGACCGACGAGGTGCTCGAGTTCTTGCTCTCGATGTTCGGGCCCGAGCACGCCGAGGAGATCGCCACCGAGCTCGAGCGCGACAAGGCCTACCGCAAGCTCCGCTTGAGCCTCACCGAGGATCAGGTCCAGGCGATCCGTGCGGCCAAGCTGCCGGGCGTGCGGCTCGAGGAGGAGCCGGTCCGCGTGTACCCGCGCGGCTCGCTGGCTGCCCACGTGCTCGGTCGCGTCAACGCACAGGGGCAAGGCAACCTCGGCGTCGAGCTGGGCCTCGATCGCGATCTGGCGGGTCGGGCCGCGAGCTCGCCGGCCTACTACGCCGCGTTCGGAGGCAAGGGCACCAAGCTGCTCGTCGACGGCCACCCCGATCCTTCGGTCTCGCGCGGGCACACGGCGGTGCTGACGATCGACTCGGCGATCCAGGCGATGGCCGAGGAGGAGATCGACACGCTCGTTCGCGAGTGGCACCCGGTCGGTGCGTCGATCCTCGTGCTCGATCCGAGCAACGGCGAGCTGCTCGCGCTGGTCAACCGGCCGACCTTCGATCCCAACCACCCGGTTGCGAGCGCGGCCCAGACCGTCAACCTCGCGGTCCAGCACGCCTACGAGCCGGGCTCGACGATCAAGGCGATCACCGTCGCCGCCGCGCTCGAGCAAGGCGCGATTCGGCCCGACCAGACCTTCTTCTGCGAGGAGGGTCGCTGGCAGTACACGCCCCGCCACGCGATCCGCGACACCAAGCGCAGCGGCTGGCTCGACGTCACCGAGATCCTCGCGGTCTCGTCGAACATCTGCACGACCAAGATCTACGAGACGCTCGGCAAGGAGTCGCTCTATCGCTGGATCCGTCGCTTCCACTTCGGCGAGAGCCCGGACATCCAGCTGCCCGCGGTCAGCAAGGGCCTGTTGGCCGACTGGCAGAAGTGGTCGGACATCCAGGCCGCCAACGTGTCGTTCGGTCAGGGCATGAGCGCGAGCCCGCTGCAGGTCGCGTACGCGTTCGCGGCCCTGGCCAACGGCGGCGTGTATCACGAGCCAACCCTGGTCAAGCAGGTGCTCGACGCCGACGGCGAGCCGGTATGGGTGCACGAGGCCGGTGAGGGCGAGCGGATCGTGCGAAAGGCGACCGCCGATACGGTCATGGAGATGCTGACCGCGGTCGTCCACACCAAGCAGGGCACCGGTAAGAACGCCGACATTCCGGGCTATCGAATCGCGGGCAAGACCTCGACCGCACAAAAGGCGAACCCCGAGGGCGGGTATTTCGAGGATCAATACTATGCCTCGTTCGTGGGCGCGGTCCCGGCCGCGAAACCTGCGATCGTCATTTTGGTGAGCGTCGATAACCCCGAGGGCGGGCATTACGGCAATGACGTCGCGGCGCCGACGTTCAGCCGGCTCGGCGCGCGGGTGCTCGCGTATCTAGGGGTACCGGCCGAGAATGGGCAGGTGCCGGTGCCCGAGACGATCGCGCTGGCCTCGGACGCACCGGAATTGGTCGAGGGCTTCATTGCAGACCTCGACGTGCAGCCGGATCTGCCGGGCCGACGAAAGGTCGAATTCACCACGGGCGTGCCGGACTTTACTGGGCTCACCCTGGTGCAGGCGTTGGCGGAGGCCGAGAAGGCCCACGTCGATCT
>CBFGLP010000988.1:0-13480 GCA_965649595.1 uncultured Myxococcales bacterium
GCCCGCGACGCCGTCGACGAGATGCTCCGCCAGGCTCTCGATGCCCGCGATATCGCGCTCGCGTCGCGAGCCGAGCAGGCGCGCGAGCTGACCACTTTATCCGGCGAGATCGCCCACGAGCTCAAGAACCCGCTCGCCAGCATCAAGGGTCTGGCCGCGCTGATCGATCGCGAGCTCGGTCGCCGCGGCGAGCCCGGCAAGGCCGGCGAGCGCCTGGCGGTGCTTCGCCACGAGGTCGATCGCATGCAGGCGATCCTCGACGAGTTCCTGAACTTCTCGCGCCCGCTGGTCCCGCTCGCGCAGGAGTGGACCGATCTGCGCGTGTTGGTCGGTCGGGTGCTCGAGCTGCACGAGGCCTCGGCCAGCGAGCGAGAGGTCCGCTTCTCGCTCGAAGGTGAGGTGGGCGCCCGCTGTGATCCGCGCAAGGTCGAGCAGATCGTGATCAACTTGGTTCAGAACGCCTTGCACGTGGCTCCGCCCGGCTCGCGGATCGAGCTCTCGCTCGCACGACGAGACGAGCGAGCCAGGCTCTTGGTTAGCGACGAGGGTCCTGGTCTACCCGCCGAGCTGGGCGAGCGAGTGTTCGAGGCTGGCGTCACGACCAAGCGCGAGGGCAGCGGGCTCGGTCTCACGGTCGCGCGCGCGCTGGCTCGTCAGCACGGCGGCGAGCTCGAGCTCGGTCCACGAAGCGACGGGGGCTCTGGCTGCGAGGCTCGGCTCGAGCTGCCGATCCCTGGCCTGCCCGAGGAGAGTCGAGTCTGATGTCCCTTGCTAGCCCACTGCTCCAGTCGCTGCATCCACGCGCGCTCGTCGTCGATGATGATCCGGGCGTCCGCTACACGCTGCTCGGCGTGCTCGAGGACATGGAGGTCGAGGCGCTCGCCGCCAGCGACGGCGCCGAGGCCCTGCTCGTGCTCGAGCGCGAGACCGTCGACCTGTTGATCACCGATCTGCGGATGCCCGAGATCGATGGATTGACCTTGCTCGCCGAGCTGCGTCGTCGAAGTGAAGCAGGAGCGCTGGCGGGGCCGCTGCCGAAGATCGTGATGATCACCGCGCACGGGTCCGAGCGCCTCGCGGTCGAGGCGATGAAGCTCGGCGCCTATGATTACTTTCGCAAGCCCTTCGAGCTCGACGAGCTCTCGTTGGTCATCGAGCGCGCGCTGGCCGGGGCCAGGCTGGCCGCCGAGCGCGAGCGCCTGGTCAGCGAGCGCTCGCTCGCCCACGAGCTGGTGTTCGAGTCGGCCGCGATGAGTCGGCTGGCGGTTTTGGTGCATCGGGTCGCCCCGCGCGATGTGACCGTGTTGATCACCGGCGAGAGCGGGACTGGCAAGGAGCGGATCGCCGAGGCGATCGTGGGGGGATCGAAGCGAGCCGAGCGTCCCTTCGTGCGCTTCAATTGCGCCGCGCTGACCAGCGAGCTGGCTGAGGCGGAGCTCTTCGGTCACGCGAAGGGGGCGTTCACTGGAGCGCACCGCCGTCGGACGGGGCTGTTCCGCGAGGCGGAGGGGGGGACGATCCTGCTCGACGAGGTCGGCGAGCTGGATCCGCAGATCCAGGCGAAGTTGCTGCGGGTGCTGCAGGAGGGCGAGGTGCGGCCGGTGGGGGAGGATCAGCCGGTAGCGATCGACGTGCGGGTGTTGGCCGCGACGCACCGGGATCTCGCGCAGCGGGTCAGGGAGGGCCGCTTCCGCGAGGATCTGTACTACAGGCTCAAGGTCGTCGAGTTGCACGTGCCGGCCTTGCGCGAGCGCCCCGAGGACATCGCACCGCTCGCTCGTCACTTCCTGCGTCGCTATGCCGCGCGCTTCGGCGTGAGCCCCTTGCGCGAGCCCCTGGACCTGATGGAGCGGCTGCTCGCGTTGGATTGGCCGGGCAACGTGCGCCAGCTCGAGAATGCGATCGAGAGCTTGGTGGCGCTCTCGGATCAAGGGGCGCTGGATCTCGGCTTGCTGCCAACGCCGGAGGCGAAGGCAGGGGAGCTCGTGCGAGGGGCGGCGGTCGAAGGACCGACGCTCTCGCTAAAGCAGAAGCTCGAGGGGTACGAGCGGGGGCTGTTGATCGCGGCGCTGGAGCAGGCGCAGGGGAATCGCAGCGAGGCGGCTCGGGTGCTGCAGATCGGGCGGGCGACGTTGCATGATAAGCTACGGAAGTATGGGCTCGAGCAGGTGGGGCTGGAGGGGGAGGAGGGCTGAAGAGATGGGATCCTCGCTTGAAAGAGATGGCGCTTCTTTCGCGCTCCCTCTTTCGATCTCTCCTTGATCTCTCCTCTCATCTCTCCTTTCATCTCTCCTTTCCGAAAGTCCGGTTTTTGGTCTCATCTCTCCTTTCCGAAAGTCCGGTTTTTGGTCAAGATTTCTTGACTAAATTGGAGAAGTGAAATTCCTGCTTCAATGGCATGGGACGTTCGCCTCATTGCGAAGATTTCCGATGCAGAAACTGCCTGTCCCCGATCGCTCCAATCGTTCTGACCAAGAATTGCTCTGATGCCAGTTTTTGCTCGCGACAAAGCTGCGGTTACCCGCAGCCTCCTTCTGCGCAGCACGATGCTCAGTCTCAGCCCGCGCTCGAGCACCCGAGCCTCACGCACATCCAATATGTTCCGCGTGGGAACGGGACGTCTCGTTGGCCTGCGCGGAAAAGCGCCAGTGCAGAATAATAGCTGGCGAGCCAATCGCGGTTGATCTGAAGCGCGTCGATTCGTGCTCGGTGGCGTCGGGCGGCAATCCGTGGGTTGAGCCCTCGCCGTTGTTCGAACGTCTCCGGGCTGTCGTTCCAATGCTGGGCACGAACCTTGGACATCCCCAGCACCCGCTTCGATCGATCCTGCTTGTTTTCCTCGCCGCGGACGCGGTCATGTATCGCTCGATACAAGCCCTCGGGTGTATACCCATCGAGTGCAGCGGGAGGAACGACCTTCAGGTTCCCAGATTCTGGCATGTCTTCACTAAAGAACCCCTCCGGCCGCGATACGCTGGTGGGCATGTTGAAGCGCATCTTCAGGCTCGACGCACCCTCCCAGTGTTCGGCACGATTGACCAGATTCGCCTCAACCGGGTTCATCAACGTGTAGATGAGCCGCTCGAACACATCCTGGCTCTCGATCAGGTCGACTGCGCTGTAGGAGTCAGGATCCCAAAAACTCTCCCATCGCCCTCGGAAGCAGTTGATGGACCGAGCAAGCAGCGAGTTGAAATACTGCTCGAAGTCGGGAAGGTTGGCGTGTGGATCGGTCAGCACCAGATGATAATGGTTGCTCATAGCTAGGTAGGCGTGGAGTTCCATGTCGAAGCGTTCGCAGGCGATCGCCAGCAGGTACTCGAAAAGCCGCGTAACTTCGCGATCAGGCCTGAGGAAGAACCGCCGTTCGGAGCATCGACGGGTGATGAGGTATGTCTTGTCCGGGAGGACGCAGCGCGGGCGTGTCATGCCCCCTCTGTCGGCCCGCCAAAGATGGTCTTGCAGGATTTTTACGCGCAGGACGATTTGTTGTCCGGCTTACAATGGAACAGGGGAGAGTACCGGACTCTCGGAGGTAAAAAAGGGACTCTCGGACTGGAGGGGGGAGGGGAGGACTTTGGAACTGGAGGCTGGCTGGCTATCGGTGTGTCCACTGCTCGAGTGGCAAATGCGCCACATCGTTGAACCCATCGAGCGTCGCCCGTTCACCGCTGTAGATCACCCGCGAGATCGAAGTGTTGTACAGCCGCCAAGCCGTCTCGAATGCTCGCACTGGGCTGAGTTCCAGCAACTCTCGCAAGATCACCGCCTTGGGCCCGACCGAGGTGAACAGCAACACCTCTCCTCGGGCCTCCTTGCGGATCCGCTCGTACCCCAACAACACCCGCGCGCGAAACTCTGGCCACGTCTCGACTCCGTCGGCTGCGACCTCTCCTTGCAGCCACCGGCGCATGGTCGTTTCGTAGAGCACCTGCCAGGCTCGCGTGCGGGCGGGCAGGTCCAATGTCGCATCGCGGGCTCGATCGGCAAGCTCGAGCTGCTCGGCGTTCGCCGTGGCGAGCACGCCGATCACCAGCTCTTGTCCAGCGTGCTCTTGCGTCTCGGCTAGCTCGATGGGCTCGGGAAACGCGATCCCTCGCGCCCGCAGCCGCTCTCCTGCGAGCGCCGCAGTATCTCGGTGCCGCCGCGCCGGCCCACAATAAACGGCGTCGAAGCCCGACCGCCCGGCGAGCTCGAGACGATCCGCCAGCACCTCACCGAGCCGACGCGCCTGAGCTTCGCCGAGCGGGGACAGCCGATCATAATCGGCGGCGAACATCGACGCTTGTGCGTGTCGGATCAGGTAGAGCGTGCTCATGCCGTTGTCGTGAGTCCGACTGCACTGCCCCTCGATCGAAGCGCTGACCAACCGGTTGGCAGCAGGGCTGCTAGAGCCCCTCGAGGTTCTCGCGCAGCTCCTTCTCGCGCGGAGTCCCCTTGGCCAGCTCGATCGCCTTCTCATAGGACTGCTTGGCCCGATCCTTCCGGCCAAAGCGCATCCAGATGTGCCCCGCCAGCTCGTGCGCGTCCGGGTCGTCGGCGTCCAGCTCGAGCGCCTTGTCGATGCTCGCGCGCGCCTCGGCGGCTCGGTTGGCCTTGAGCTCGGCGTTGGCTCGAATCGTCCAGGCGGTGCTCGAGGTCGGCGCCGTCTCGGTAAGCTCCTCACCAACCTCGACGGCCGGCTTGGGTCGCTTGTCTCGCTGGTACATTCGAATGGTGAAGTCCGCGGCTTGCACGAGCAGGGCCGTCGACACGCCCTTCTCCGCGCGGAGCCGATCCCAGCCGGTCTGCGCGTGCATGGCCGCGACGCGTCGCTTGCCGCCGCGCGACATGATCTGCGCCCACTCGAGATAGAAGCGACCAGTCTGCTCCTCCGGGACCAGCTGGATGCCCCGGCGAACGGCGGCGATGGCTTGGTCCCGATCGTCGAGGGCCCTGATGTAATACACGCGCGCCTCGATGTCCTTCTCGTCGAGCGCGAGCAGGGCTTGCAGCTTCTCGCGCGCGAGCGCGGTGTCGGGCTCGGGCTCTTTCAGCAGCGCGGCGCGGGCTCGCAGCAGCTCGAGGTCGCGGGCGGGCGCGAGCAGCTTCTCGGCCTGCGCGAGCGAGTCTTCGAACTTCGAATCGAGGGTCTCGACCTCCTCGTACTCGAGCTGATCGAGCACCAGCTTGGCCAGCGCGAGCGGGGCCTGCCAGCCGATGCCCGGGCGCTCGACGACCTTGCTCAACTTCTCGTGGGCCTCGTCGCGGCGGCCAACCTCGGCCAGATAGAGCGCCTCGCGCTCGGCGTAGCGCGGCAGGTTATCGTTGGTCGCGACGGCCTTGCCGAGCTGGTCGATCACCTCCTCGACGACCTCGGGCTTGTCGGCCCGCCGCCGATCGGCCAGCAAGGCCAGCTGTAGGTGAGCCTCGGCTGGCAGACGCTCGCGCTGCACCGCCCACTTGAAGGCCCGCCGCGCCTCCTTGAGCGCAGCCTCGTCCTCCTTGTCAGGCGCGGCCTTGGCCGCGACCGCCAAGTTTGCCTCACCGAGGCCGGTCCAGGCGCGCGGGGCAAAGGGCTCCTCCTCGGCGAGCGACTCGAGCTTGCGTCGCGCGACCTCGGGATCGCCAGTCTGGGCCTCGACGCGCGCGCGCGCGACCTCGACGTCGATGCGACCGGGCAGCAGCTTGTCGGCGCGGGCCAGCCAGGGATCAGCCTCGGCCCAGCGACCCTGCTCGGTCAGCGCGAGACCCTGGAGCAGGGCCACGCGCGGGTGCTCTTGCGGGAGCTTGGCCAGGTGCTCGAGCGCGGTCATCACGTCGCCTTCGACGAGCTCCACCCACGCGCGATAGATGTCCGACTCGGGCGTGCGCAGCCCGGCCTCGTCGATCCACTTGCGCGCTCGCTCGCCGTCGCCGGCTTCCATCGCCATCTCGAGCGCCAGCGCGCGCGAGAGCTTGTCCCAGCCAGGCAGCGCGGCCCAAGCCTCGTCGACGAGCTTCATGCCCTTCTCGATCTCGCCGCTCTGCACGTGCACGACCCCGCGGGCGAGCAGGGCGTGGGCCCGATCCCGCTCGGCGATCTCGAACTCCCCGCCGAGCAGCTGGTCGGCCACGTCGGCAACGCCCGGCAGCTTTTGGCGCAGCAGCGCGTTGTAGAGCGCCTCGTCGGCTGCCAGGCCAAAGTGTGTGCGGCTCTGCTCGCGTGCGCGGCCGAGCTGCTCGAGCGCGGCGTTGCCATCGCCCGCGTGCATGTGGAGCGCTGCGATCAATCGCTGCAGCGAGATCGAGGGGTCACTCTCGACGGTCGCGGCGACGCGATCGATCGCGCTGTCGAGATCGGCCTCGGGGTCGGCGATCGCCAGCATGCCACCGACCCAGACCTCATGGTTCGGTGCGATGCTGTGGGTATCATCCATGTCCTCGACGGCAGCGAGACGCTCGCGGGCCTCGACCAGCTCGCCCTTGTCGAGCGCCAGCATCACCCGAGCCAGCTCGCCGTCGTGGGTCGCCTCGTGCTCGCCCTCGGGCAGCGCCGCGACGGCGGCCTCGGCCTCCTCGATGTGATCACCGAACTCGGCGGCCAGCTGGCCGCGGGTCAGCGCGAGCGCGCCGAGCAGCTCCGGGTCGCCAGGGTGCTCGACCAGGCAAGCCTCGAGCGCGGTCGCGGTGTCGAGCAGGTCCTGGGTCGTGCCGAGCGTGAAGCCCTCGTGCGCGTCGGTCAGGCAGGCGGCCCGCTCGCGGCGATCGGCGAGCAGCTTCAGCGCCACTGCGATCAGCAGCAGCGCGATGAAGAGGGCCACGATCAGCGCGACGCGACGAAACAGCTTGCGGCGCTGCTGCGCATGGATGTCCCCGATCAGATCGCGGGGGCGCTCGTTTCGCGGATCCACCACGGGCGACCTTACGACGATCCTTCGCAAGTCCGATAGCGCAGGTCGTTGGGTCCTGCGCTCGATCCCCACGAGGCCTCCCGCGGGCACGCGCTGGTTCGGCGCGGGCGCGGGGCGGAGCGGCCTGCGGAGGATGAGTGGGAGGTCCATCGGCCGTCGAGCGAGTGTCCCGGACCGCGAGTGACGGTCCATGTCCATCGCTCGGTCGAGCCCGGGTTGCCGCTTTGGCGGGCGAGGTCGCAGGGAGTACGCATCGACGGTCGGGGAGCAGCGGGAACTAGTTGAAACTCGGGGGCCGTTGCTGGGTGGGCATACTCTTCAGCTCGTCGAGTGACCACTTCTCACCCTGCCCGGTCCCCGCATCTCGCTCGGCCCGCTTGCGCGCACGTTCGCGCTTGCGCTTTTCTTCGGGCGGTAGGCCAATACCGTACTCGTCGCGGTAGCTCTCGAGCCCCGGCAGCCAAGGATGATGCTGGCCCGTATCGACCTCGGCGAATATCGCCAGTGGCTTGCCGCCGCTGCGGCGCTCGTCGACCAGGACCCAGCGGCCCTCGTGCCACTGCCAGAGGTGATCGACGACCGTCTCGCGCACGACCAGGTTATCGTTGGTGTGCCAGCTGATCGCCGCCTGCGAGGTCGCGATGCCGTTGAGCTTGTCGATCTCGAGCCGCGTCATCTCGTAGTCGATGACCACGAGCCGCTCGCCGACCTCCTGGTGCGCCTCGATGAAGGCGTCGGCCGAGGCCGTCGGGAGGTGCTCTGCGGCGCGATCCCAGTCGCCCCAGCGGAGCGACCCGTTGTAGGCCCGGGTCGCGTCATAGAGCTTGTCGACCATCCCGTCGCTCGCCGCACAGCCGATCAGCGGGGCGAGCGAGATGACCCAGAGCGAAGCTCGAGCGACACGACTCGACATGCAACCAGGCTAGGTCGGCTCGCCGAACCCTGCGAGTTTTCAGCCAAAACGTACCGGGTCGAGACCGAGACCAGCCTGATCCGCCACGCAGCCGCATCGACGGAGGTCAAAAAAACCGGCCCGAAGGGGAGAGCTCTCGTCTTGCCCTCCCCCTCGGGCCGGACCGCTCGAGCGCCGCGCTCGATGGGTCGACGGATCCGCCGCGGATCCGGACCTCGCGTGTCAGCCCTGGGAGGCTGAGCGTTCATCGGGCCCGCTGCTCGACACCCTGCTCGCCGAAGCAGGGCCACCACCGACACGTCGGCGCGGGCTCGTCGTCTCCTTTCCGATGCACGCGTCCAGACTCCTGAGCAAGCCTCGAACCGTCGAGTTTCGCTGGCGGAGAGCTCAACGATCTCGATAGCTTGCGCGCGTGCGCGGATGTGGCCGTGCCCTGGGAGCCCGCGCAGCGACGAGCGACCCGACAGCGCTGCCGCGGTGATTGGCAACCCCGGTAGCCGGACGCTCGCGGACCTGGCCTGGCAGGGCGCGACGCGACCCATTGCGACATGGGCTGCTGGGGCCTGTAAGCGACTCGTTCTGGGCGTGTTGGCCACCCGCCGAATACCGCGCGTGCGCCTGCTCGCGCGGCTGTTCGCATGTCTGAGCGCGCTTTGCCGCAGGCGATGGTTCGGGTATCCTCCCGCACCGCCGAGCGGCCCCGCAGTGGCCCTCTCAGCGCTTCAGGAGACCCACGAGAATGCCTCGTTCGCGCCGTGCCTTCGCCTCCGCCTTCGCTCCCATCGCCCTCGGCTTGGTCGTCGCCGTGTCGGGCTGCGCCGGCAAGAACAAGGCCGCCGGTCCGCGCGGCAAGTCCAAGGAAGAGATCGAGAAAGGCACGATCGCGGCAGGCACGGAGGCCAAGAAGGCGACCTTGATCGACCTCGCCAACAGTGACCTCGCCAACGGCCGCTACATCTCGGCCCGCAAGCGGGCCGAAGAAGCGCTCGCGCTCGACCCCAACAACGCCGACGCCCACGCGATCATCGGCGTCTCGCACTGGCGCGCGGGTGACTACGCGGCCTCCAACGAGTCGCTCCGCAAGGCGCTCGAGCTCGACCCCAAGAACTTCGGTGCTGCGGTCGCGCTGGCCCGCAACCTCCGAGCCATCAGCGCCTTCGACGAGTCGCTGAAGGTGCTCGAGCCAGCGATCGCCGCCGAGAACGAGGGTGTGGCGAGCAAGCAGTGCAAGTCGCTCGAGGACTGCGTCGAGGTCGGCTACTGCCACCCGGTCGAGAAGGTCTGCAAGGCGACGGTCCAGGTCGAGACCCGGCAGGCGCAGATCTGGGCCTACTACGTCACGCTCGACGTCGACAAGGCGCTGGCGACCGGTGAAGAGGTGTTCCTCGGCGCCTCGGCCGAGGGCAACGAGGCCACGCTCGAGGTCATCCGCTCGTACACCGACTTCCTGCGGCCCTTCGCGGGGCGCACCGACCTCGTCACGATCGAGGGCGAGAGCGCGACCGTCAACGACTTCGGCGTCGACGTCTACACCAGCGTCAAGCATGCGTTCGCGCTGGTCAACGGCGAGCCCTCGCGGGTGGCCCTCAACGAGCTGCAGATCGAGACGCGGGTCAACGCCGCGGCGGTCGAGCAGCTCGGGCTGAAGTCGCTCGCCAAGATCAAGATGTTCGGCCTCGGCGACGAAGAGGTCGACGTCGTGCTGATCCCCGAGGTCGACTTCCAGGGGCTCAAGATCAAGAACATCCCGGCGGTCGTCCAGGATCTCTCGTACTTCGAGTCGGGCATGCCCGAGGTGCCCTCGGTGATGCTCGGCCACCAGGCGCTGCACCGGCTCGGGACGATCGCGGCCGACTTCCCCAACGGCAAGCTGACGGTCGCCAAGGCGCCCGCGACTGCGCCGGCTGGCGCGGTCGAGCTGCCCTTGCTGATGCTCGATCAGTGGTACGCCCACGTGCCAACCACGCAGGTCGGCATCGACGGCTCCGAGTTCCGGTTCTGGTCCTGGCTCGGTGGCGTCAACCCGAGCGGGATCGCGATGACGGCCAAGGCCTACCTCAAGAGCGGTCACCTCCCGCGCGACATCGAGAACCCCGAGGACGTCGACACCGGCCGCAAGATGGTGTTCGTCGAGCAGGTCCTGTTCGGCGACCAGGCGATCGATGGCGTCGGTGGCTTGGTGTTCCTCGATCAGCCCGGTGACATCGGCCTCGATGCGATCCGCGACTCCAATGGCTTCGTCGGGTTCGAGATCGGCGGCTACCTCAACACGCCGCTGCTGCGTAGCCTCGAGATCACCTACGGGCTCAGCCAGGGCAAGGTCTGGATCAAGACTCCCACGGCCCCCGCGGCCAAGTAGTCGCTGATCGAGTCGCCCAAGACAAAGAGCCGACACCCGCGGGTGTCGGCTCTTTGTCTTTCAACTCGTGGGGTCGACTCGGGGCTCGGTCAGCCCCTGCGTCGTCGGACCAGGCCGAGCGCGAGCAGGCTGAGCAGCCCGAACCCGATGCCACGGCCGGGCTTGTCGACGTCGGCGCTGCAGAAGCACGACACGTCGTTCGACGAGTCGACGTAGCCCTCGTTGCCCTGGATCTCCGCCTCGACCCGCAGCCCCGCGTAGCTGGCCCCGAGCGTGCTCCACTCGCCGGGCGCGAACAGGTAGCGAAACAGGTCGCCCTCGCCCGGCTCGGACACGCCGTCGAGGTCCCAGTCGAACGCGACACCCCAGATCACCTCGCCCTCCTCGTCGAGCGCTTGCGCGAGCACGGGCAGGTACTCGCCCGCGGCGGCACCGGTCTCGTCGCGGCCGTGCAGCTCGAGCGAGGCGACCGCCGCGTCACCGACGACCGTGAAGTCGACGCTCTCGGCGACGTTGCCGTTGATCAGCACGTCGACGGTCGCGGTCTCGACCGTCTCCGGGTCGACGCTGTCGGTGCTGATCGAGAGCCAGTCGCGGCTCTCGTCGAAGAAGGTGTCGCGGCCCCAGGTGTCGATGATCAGCGGGCTCGCGCTGACCGCCGCGACGTCGCCGTGACCCCACAGCCGCTCGCCGTCGCGGTAGTACTCGACCTCGAACGTGGCCGTGCCGTCGCCGATCAGCTTGGGGTTGGGCCCGAGCTGCGGGGTGATGCCGTCGCGGTCGATGAACATCGGACCCGCCGCGCGCAGCTCGACCTCGTTGGGCACGCCGACCTCGATCTCCGCCGAGTCGACGAAGTCCCCCGTCGAGTCGTAGACCTTCAGCGCTGCCAGGCCCTCGCCGACCGCCTGGACCTCGGCGATCAGCACGTAGTGCTTCTCGTCGTCGTCCTCCTCGTCCCAGTCGAGCTGCTTGCGATCGGTGTCGATAATCTGCAGCACCGTATCGTCGCTCGAGCGGACCTCCCAGTTCTTGAAGTTGGTGACGTCGTTGTCGTCCCAGATGTAGATCTCGAACACCGCTCCGGCGAGGTAAGGGCTGTGGAGATTGTCGGACTCGAGCTTGTCGGGGACGAACACCGCGACGAGGTCGTAGGCGAGGTCGAGGTTGTCCTCGAAGCGCAGGTCCGGTTGTTGGCAGCCGGTAGCTAGGGTCAGCGCGAGCAGGGGTAGGGCGAGCAGCGGGCGATTCGACGAGTTCATGGCATCCTCGCAGCCTGGCGGACAGCAAGAATCGCACCGACTCGTGCTGGGCTGAACGAAATCGGCTGGACGCCGCTCGAATCGAGTTTTCGACCAATCGTGCGAGCACTCTCGCGCGTCGAGTGTAGCAAGCTGCAACGACAGGCCTGACGAGTCGACCCTGCTAGCGCAGGTGTCGGCTCATCGCGCGGGCGATCGAGGTCCCACCACCGCGCTGGCTCAGCAGCTCACTAAGCCGCTCGATTCGTGTGCTCAAGGGGGTCTCGAGCTCGCGCTGCCGAGCGATCAGCTCGGCCGAGAGCTGATCCTCCTCGGGATCGGCGAGGTCGATTGCGTGCAGCTCGAGGTGCAGGTGGCGAGCGGAGGCGGCCTCGCGGCGCAGCGCCTGGGCGCCGACCCGGCCGAGCAGCGGCACTCCGTCAGCGAGCAGGAAGGTCCCGATCAGTGGCAGCCGCAGGTTCCGGCTCACGCTCATCGGCACCTCCCAAAGCCCGAGCTCGGGCATGAAGTGTACGGCCGTGGTGCCAACGAAGCTGCGCAGCCCGCTGGCTTGCGAGGCGGAGCCGCGGCCTCGCAGACGACGAAGCCCGAGCACGCCGAGCTTGGCGAGGTAGTAGCTGGGCGATGGCAGCAGCGAGCTGTCGTAGGCGTAGCCGAGCCCAGCGACCTGCATGAGCAGGGTCTTCGAGTGCGTATAGCCGGGCGCCCGAAATCCGCGAGGCTGGGCGCCGAGCTGCCGCAGCAAGCCGTCGCAGCGAGCGAGATCGGCCGCGATCTCGGGCGCCGGCCAGCCGTGCAGATCATAGGCGTGCTCGAACGAGTGGTTGGCGAGCTCATGGCCCTCGTCGAGCGCACGGGCGAGCAGCGCGGCCCCGCGTCCGCCTTGCTCGAGGTCCCGCGCGAGGTCGCGACCGATCACGAAGATCGTCGCGCGCACGTGCAGCCGCGCGAACACGTCGAGGAAGCGCGGCAACCATCGCTCGAGTGCGAGGCCGGCTTGCTCGGCTGGCGGCGCAGGCAGGCCGTGAATCGCGTGGTAGCAGGCGAGATCGTCGAGATCGAGGCTGACGATGGTCGACATGATCAGGGAGCGACCTCTTCGAAGGTCTGGTGTGGACCGAGCTCGATCGAGGTCTTGCCGATCGCCCGCATCATCTTGCCACCCGAGCCGAGCTGGCCGGGCTCGTCGACGCCGAAGTTGAGGTAGCGGGCCGAGGTCCCGGTCTCGTTGACGGTCGCGTCGACGCCGATCCACTCGCCCAGCCAGATCTCGGCCCACGCGTGGTAGCCGGCCACGCCCGAGCCGTCCTCGTGGGAGGCGACCACGATCCCGTCGACCAGGCGGGCCGGGATCCCGGCTGCCCGCATCAGCGCCACGACGAGCACGGCGTGCTCGGTGCAGTCTCCGGCCCCGTTGCGCAGCACCTCGGTTGCTGTCGCGCTGCCACGCACGCCAGCCTCCTTGTCGATGCCGAAGTACACGGCCGCGATGATCTTCTCCGCGACGACGAGCGAGTCGGTCTCCTTGCCGACCAGCTCGCGCGCGACGCTCTGGATCGTCGGGTTGTCCGACTGGGCCATCGCGGTCGGCTCGAGGTAGCGCTGAACCTCGGGGTCGGTGATCGTGAGCGGCAAGCTCGGGGCCGTAAAGCCCTTGTCGGGGCGCGTCTCGGTCAGGGTCATCGAGTAGCGATCCCCCTCGCGCTCGACCTGGTGATAGTGGTTGTCGTCCCACAGCGGCGGCGCCTTGGGGTCGCTGTCGCCGGTCACCGTTACGGTGATCTCCTGCTTGGCGAGCTGTCCCCAGTCGGGGGTGGTCTTGCCCTGGACCGGCAGCTCGCTGTTGATCTTGCCGCCGCCGCCGGCTCCGAGCGCGGGCAGCTCGTCGACCATCGCGGCCGTGAAGGTGCCGCCCGCGTCGAGGGTCATCGGCATGAAGTCGGTGTCGACGATCGTCTCGATCACCGTGCCGTCCTCGCTGCGCTCGCGCATGCGATAGCCGGGCAGCGACTTGCCGCCGTGCTCGTACTGCGCCTCACCGAGGAGCTCGACCTCGATGTGCTCGAAGCGCTCG
>CBFGLP010000989.1:0-1956 GCA_965649595.1 uncultured Myxococcales bacterium
CATGGCCAAGTTGAGCCGCTTTTCGGCCAGCAGCACCGGGGTCAGCAGCAGCTGCCCGGCGAAGTAGGGGTAGATCATCTTGTCGAGATCGAGGCCCTTGCCCTTCAATAGCTTGAACGCGGTCCCGCAGAACAAGTAGAAGTAAGCGGGGAACGCCCCATAGGGTAGGTAATCGACGATCTCGAGCTTGGCCCGCTCGACGAATTTCAACAGCTTGTCACGATCGTACAAGACCGTGTGCTGGGGCGCCTGCAGGCCCGGCCAGCGCTCGTGGAAGAGCTTGAACGAGACGCTGTCGAGCCGCGGGACCTCGATGATCAAGCGGCCACCGCCGGCGAGCTTCTCTCGCGCGGTCTCGAGGCTGCGGATCGGATCATAGTCGTGCTCGAGGAAGTGCCACATCGTGATCAGATCGAAGCCACGATCGGGCAGATCTTGCTCGTAGAAGAGCCCGAGGTGAAAGTCGATCGACTCGAAGCCCGGGTGGTGGCTGCAATCCTTGAAGTCGACGCCGGTCAGCTGGCAGCCGTGCCGCTTGCCCAGCCGGATCAGGAACGATCCGACCGCACAGCCGACGTCGAGCACCCGGGTGCGCGGGCCGAGATCGACGTATTTTGCGACCAGCTTCTCCTTGTCGCGATCGTGCTTGGACATCGCCCACTCGTAGAGCGGCGCGAGCGGGCCCCAGTCGGTCTTCTTGCGGTGCGCGATGTATTCGTCGTCGTAGTAGGCCTTGATCGCCTCGACGTCGAAGCGCGGGTTTTGATAGACCAGCCCGCAATCATCGCAGCTCACGAAGGTGAACGTGCCGGGCTTACCGGTCAGATCTTCCTGGGCGTCGATGAAGTGCGAGTGGCGGTCGCTACCACAATAATAGCAATTGAGCGTCTCGAGCATGTGCGATTCCTTGGCGGATCAGGTGATCGTCCTCGTCGGCGGAGCGGCGACTCGGATCGTGCGACCAGATGATCAAGGTGACGAAGAACAGGCCTAGCGGCGCTAGAGCGCGGGGCTTCTCGGCGGATGCGCTGGCGAGCGCGAGCGCGACCGCGAAGGTCCAGGTCGCCAGCAGCAGGGCGAGCCAGACCAGCGATGCCTTTGCGACGAGCAGGTGGTGAGCCGCGATCACGCCGGCGGCCAGCAGGTAGGCGCCGAGCCGGAGGGTCGCGTCGGCGCGGCTGCGCAGCGCGGGGTCATCGACACGCTCGAACACGACGAAGCTCAGGTACACGAGCGAGAGCAGCGAGAGGCTCGGTTGCTCGCCGAGCAGGGCCACGAACGCGGGGTACTTGAGCAGCACCCAGCGGTGGCGGCCCGGCAGCTCGAGCCGGTAGCCGAGCTCGAACGCGGCCGCGAGCGCGAGCAAGCACCCGGCGCTGGCGAGGTCGCGCAGGGCGATCAAGAGCGCCGCACAAGCGAGCAGGCCGAGCCGGGTCGCAAGCTCGAAGGGCTGAACCGAGGCCGCTCGTACCAGCACGCGCTCGGGGTGACGCTCGCGGTCGTGCTCGCGGTCGGCGAGGTCGTCGCGCAGGCGAAACACCGCGACGAGCAGCCACGCGAGCACGAGCGCCGGTGCACGCTCGAGCCCGCTCGCGCCCGCGACCACAGCCAAGAACAGCGCGAGCACGCCGAAGCGAGCCATCGGCAGCCGCTCGCGCCGATATGCCAGCAGCGACTGGAGGAACGAGGGTGGACGATCCTGCTCGCTCATGCCGACCTCACGCGGCGGACTCGACCGCGATCGCCATCGATCTCGATCGTCTCGCCCGAGCGCAGGAGCCGGGTCGCGTCGGGCACCGCGATCACGCCCGGGATCCCGAACTCGCGCGCGACGATGGCCCCGTGCGAGAGCATGCCGCCGCGCTCCATCACCAGGCCCTTGGCCAGGAAGAACAGCGGCGCCCAGCCGGGATCGGTCTGGCGCGCCACCAGGCAATCGCCCTGCTCGAATGTGCT
>CBFGLP010000990.1:0-6073 GCA_965649595.1 uncultured Myxococcales bacterium
CGACGACGTGCTCTCGGCGGTCGATCAGGCGACCGAGACCAAGCTGGTCGCGGCGATCCGCAGCCTCACCCATGAGGTGTCCGGCTCGGCGCGCCGGACCCCGACCACGGTGATCGTCTCGCACCGCACCTCGGTGCTCGAGCACGCCGACGAGATCCTCGTGCTCGAGCACGGTCGGGTGATCGAGCGAGGGACCCACGCCGAGCTGCTCGCGCGCGCAGGCAGCTACGCGGCCGCGCACGAGCACCAGCGCCAGCAAGACGAGCAGGGCACCAGCGAGGAGCCGAGCGATGGCTGACGAGGGCAAGCGCGAGCAGAAGGTCTCGGTCACGTCCGCGCTCGGGCTGCTGCGGCGGTTTTGGACGTTCACCCGGCCGCACAAGCGCTGGCTCTTCACCGGCCTCGCAGTGATCCCGCTGGTCGCGGCGATGACCGCGATCCGTCCCTTGCTGGTCAAGCAGGCGATCGACGAGGCGATCCCCGCCCGCGACGGCGGAGCGCTGCAGGAGCTCGCGCTCTTGTTCTTCATCGCCGTCGTGGTCGAGTTCGTGGCGATGGCCGTGCAGGTCTACGCGCTGCAGCGGGCCGGCCACGCGAGCATCTACGACCTGCGCACGGCGATCTTCCGGCACGTGATCTGCCTGCCGGCCCGCTTCTTCGACAAGAACCCGCTCGGCTCGCTGCTCTCGCGCAGCACCAGCGACGTCGAGGCGCTCGGCGAGACGCTCTCGTTCGGGGTGTTCACGATCCTGACCGACGTCGTGATGATCGGCGCGATCCTGGCCTCGATGTTCGCGCTGAGCTGGCAGCTCACGCTGGTCTCGCTCGCGATCTCGCCGCTGCTCTTCGTGCTCGTGCGGTGGTTCTCGAGCCGGCTTCGCAGCCTCCAGCTCGAGGTCCGGCGAGCCCAGGGCGTGCAGACCGGCTACCTGACCGAGCAGCTCTCGGGCATCACGGTCGTCCAGCTCTACGGGCGCGAGCAGCACGCGCTCGGCACCTACGACGCGCTCGGCCGCCGCTTCTTGCGGGCGACCAAGCTGGCCAACATCTACGACGCGACGCTCTACTCGATCATGGACGGGATCTCGGTCCTGTCGGTCGCGCTGCTGCTCTACTTCGCCGCGCCGGCGGTGCTCGGCGAGGACAGCCTGCTGATCGCCGAGTCGTGGGCCGGCGGCGCGCTGACGCTCGGCCTGCTGTTCGCGTTCGTCGACTACCTGCAGCGCATCTTCGTGCCGATCCGCGAGTTCTCGAGCAAGCTCGCCACGGTCCAGCGGGCGGCGGCCTCGCTCGAGCGGATCTATGGCCTGCTCGACACGCCCTGCGAGCGGCGGGTGGCCCCGAGCGAGCCGGATCCGCTGGCGACCTGGAAGGGCGCGCTGCGGGTCCGAGGCCTGCGCTTCTCCTACGACTACGAGCGCGAGGCGCCCGAGGTCCTGCGCGGGCTCGACTTCGACGTGGCCCCTGGCGAGATCGTGGCGGTCGTCGGTCGGACCGGCTCGGGCAAGACCAGCCTCGGGCGGATCTTGACCCGCATGTACGAGGGCTACCGCGGCAGCGTCCAGCTGATCTGCGAGGACGGCCAGGCGCTCGAGCTGCGCGAGCTCAGCCCCGACCTCGTCCGTCGTCGGCTCTTGATGGTCCAGCAGGACGTGTTCTTGTTCGACGACTCGGCCGGCTTCAACGTGACGCTCGGTGAGCGCGAGCTGGCCGAGGACGCCTCGCGGGTGCTGCAGGCGCTCGAGACCGTGCAAGCGGCCGGGTTCATCCGCGAGCGCGGCGGGCTCGAGGCCGCGGTCGGCGAGCGTGGCCGCAACTTCTCGACCGGCGAGGCCCAGCTGCTGGCGTTCGCCCGCGTCGCGGTTCGGCAACCGACCATGCTGATCCTCGATGAGGCTACCGCCAGCGTCGACAGCCTGACCGAGCAGCGTGTCCAGCAGGCGATCGAGCGGTTGCTCGAGGGCCGCTCGGTGCTGGTGATCGCCCATCGGCTCAGCACCGTCCGACACGCCGACAAGATCCTCGTGCTCGCCGATGGTGACATTGCCGAGATCGGTGACCACGAGACGCTGATGGCTCGCAACGGCCTCTACGCGGACCTCTACCGCAGCGGCTTCCAAGAGGCCTGAGTCAGAGGCCTGAGTCAGCCCGAGCGAGTGAGTTGGCTCGCGGGCTGTTTTGCGCGCCTGCCAGCGTTTCCCCGCTTCGAGCCGCCTGTTAGAGTCGCGCCCATGACGTACGGCGGTTCTCTCGCGCTTATTGTCTCATCGCTGACCATGCTCATCGCCTGTGGCAGCCCTGCGAGCAACAACCAGGCTCGCAAGGTCGGCAAGGACGCCAAGCTCGACGACGACTCTCCGCAGTCGCTCAATGACGTGAAGTTCGTCGAGTCGCCGCGCGATGGAGACCCCGCGACGGTCGGCTGCGCCGACGGGCAGCGCGAGGGCTTCGCCGATCTGACCAAGTTCCCCGACATCGCCGGCTGCCTCGGCGTGTGGGACGGTGAGGTGACCCTGCGCAAGGGCAAGACCAGCAAGGCCTGCGGCGACGACCTCGACGTGTGCGGATCGCCGGCCGACGTGTGTGCGCCTGGCTGGCACCTGTGCGCCCGCGACGGTGACTACAAGGATCTGACCAGCCGGGTGACCTGGGAGGAGTGCAGCGATGGCGCCGGCCCGGGCAAGTTCGTGGCCGCGATCAGCCACGTGCTCAAGAAGAAGGAGTGCGCGCCCGAGCCCGGCCCGACCACCCGCTATCCCTGCCTCGACGAGGGCTACGGCGCCGAGCCGGTCTGCTGCGGCGAGCTGTGCAAGTCCGGTGAATGCAAGGACTCGGTCTGGCCGGGCCACACCGAGATCTCCATGGGCAAGGCGCAGGGCTGCGCGGCGGTCACCTCCGACCGCAACGGCGGGATCCTCTGCTGCAAGGACACGGGCCCGAGCGCGACGCCGACCCCTGTACCGGAGCCGATCCTCGTCCCGCCACCGACTGGCGACACCGGAGCGGCGCCCGGGACCACGCCGGATCCCAAGCTCGAGCCGACCGGTGATCCCAAGCAGCCGCCGACGGCCGAGAAGGCTGACGAGAAAAAGCCGGAAGAGAAGAAGCCTTAATCAGACCGGCCGAGCGCTCGCTCGGACCACGCAACCAACGAGGACGACACCTACCACTCGGTGTCGTCTTTCTCGTTTCTCGAGCCTGCTCTTCGCTCAGTCCGGTAGCGCCGGATCACATAGGCACGCGCACTCGGGCGCGCCCTGAATGACCTCCCCCTCGGTCGAGAGCTGGCAGGGATCACCCTCGGAGCTGCACACGTTCGCGTGTGCGAGAACCAGCGCGTCGCCCTCCATTCGCGTCCAGCCGAGGCTGCTGAATCCGCAGACGGTCTCGACGCTATCGCAGCCGATGTCGGAGGCGAGGCTCATCACGCAAGTACCGGTCGGCTCGCCGAACCCACAGGTTTCGCCCTCGAGTTGGACCGGGACCTCGACCATCCAGGCGCACCAAGCCGAGTCGGCTTCGCCAAAGTCCTTACCAGGGACCGCCTCGCAAGCGGCTCGGGTTAGCTGCTGTTGGCAAAGCTGCTCGAGCTCCTCGGGCGTGGCCGGACCCTCGTCATCTTCACCGGTATCGACCTCGTCGGCGTTGTTGGTGTCGTCGCCTGGGTCGTTGTCGCAGCCGAGCGGCACGAGCACCAGCAAGAGCAAAGGGATCGAGGCGGTACGGAGCATGGCCTCGGAGTGCCCCGAAGGCTCGATTCGATCACGAGTCCCTCCCGCGCGAGCACGAAGCGCGGCTTCGGCTCGCCGCGAGGAGAGGGCAACTCGATCACCGCCTCAGTCGACTGGCTCCTCGATGATCAGCCGATAGTGGGCACCTCGCCGCTCCACGAGCTGTCCGCTGGCGTCGCAGATCCCCACACCGAAGCGCAACGAGTGCACGCCCGGCTCCGGCGGCGTCATGAAGGCCCAGTAGCCATCAGACCCAGCCAGATACACGCCCGGATCGGCCTTGCGGAAATTGGCCTCACCGAGCGAGAGCTCGAACGGCTTGGTGTGCACGCGCAGCAGGTCGGGGTCGTCGGCGAGGATCTCGTCGTTGTACTCGACCGTCACCTCGCAGACGGCGTCGAATCGAATGTCGAGCCGCCGCAGCAAGGGGATCAAGCCATCGGGATCCGCGAGGTCGCCCAGCTCGATGTCGGCCGCGAGCGGGAAGAATAGCGACGTGTTGTAGGGCACCTCGCACACGCGCTCGGCCTCACCCTCCTGCGACGAGACCAAGAACCACACGTCGCTGCGCGGCTGACCAACGTGGCAGTTCTCGCCGGTCTCGTCGAAGATCGGGTTGTCCAGGCCCGGGGTCGCCGCGATCCACTTCCACCACTGCGTCGAGAGCTCCTGATACGCCCGCTCGACCTCCGGGGACTCTTGCCCGATCACCTGGGTATCGCAGCCCGTGAGCAGCATCCCCACCAAGCCCAGACCAGCCAGCCGACGCACCGAACCATTACGCTTGATCGTCTCGAACTCCATGACTCCACTCCTCCCGCGAGCGCCCTGATGCGAGCCGTCCCCGCTGCTGTCGAGCTCGGCCACGGGCCTCGCTCCATCTCGAATCACTTCACCTCGACAGACGCTCGGATCGAAGCGGCAATTCTCGATGTCCGGGCCTCATCGACAGGTCGGAATGAGAGAGTGCTCCGGCCGCACCAATGAACCAACAGCAATGCTGGTGGTACGAGTCTGAATGCGTATACCTGGCTACGACTCGTGTCAGTGTACCGTTGCATTCGACAACGCTCCATTCTGCCCCAGCGGAACACCCGCGCTTGCCCGCCTGGGGGACACGAGGGCCAAGACAGCACCGACACGCAAGTCGATGACGAGGGCGGCTCGTGTGGCAACGGCACGGTCGAGTGTGCGACTTCGGCGATCACAACGACGACAACGACAAGCGCACGACCGACTGCAGCCGAGGTCGAGCAGTGCGACGACGGCAACGCCGAGTCGAACGACTCCTGCATCCCCGTGTTCTGCATGCCCGCCGTGTGCGGCGACGGCTACGTCAACGAGGGCGTCGAGGAGTGCGACGACGAGGGCATGGAGGAGTGTGACGACGGCAACGCCAACGACGGCTGCGACACGCCTTCGGTACTGCGGCGAGGACTGATGGTTCGTCCATCAGTCGAAGGGCACTTCATGGCATTCGCGATGAAGTCCTTCATGGGTTCTTCGAGGCCCTTGCTCCGCGAACTGCGGAACTGATTGGCTGCCGCCGGAGCAGCAGCTCCGAGTCGGCCTTTGCTAGGCCCAGACGCCCGAGATCGAGCCAGTAGCTAGGGACGGGCCGCGGAGCGCCCTGCGCCTGTCTTGCCGGCTGCGAGATGCCCTTCAAGCTGCGTGCGTGCGGAACTCTCTCATTGCTTTGGGTGCATTTGGACTATTGACCTCGATCCTCGCCCCGACCGGGTGCACCGATCCGGGCGGCGAAGCCGACGACTTCGGCGACTTCGGGGACACCAACACGGACGATGGACAGGACACCTACGACGAGGCGGACGACGGGGAGGAGTGCGGCAACGGCAAGGTCGAGGCAAATGAAGAGTGTGACCTCGGGTCACAGAACAACGACCAGGGCAAGTGCACGACCGAGTGCCTGATCGCGGCTTGTGGCGACGGGTTCGTCTACAAGGACATCGAAGAGTGCGACGACGGCAACGGCATCAACACCGACGAGTGCGTGAAGGGGTGCAAGCTGCCGACCTGCGGCGACGGCTACGTCCACCAGGGCGTCGAGCAATGCGACGACGGCAACACCGACGAGACCGACTCGTGCAACGTGCTGTGCGAGCCGACCGGCTGCGGTGACGGCATCATCCACCCGGGCGAGCAGTGCGACGACGGCAACACCGACACGACCGACAACTGCCCGGCTTGCCAGTTCGCCTTTTGTGGCGATGGCTTCACGCAGGCCGAGGTCGAGGAGTGCGACGACGGCAACGACGCGACGACCGACGCCTGCATCCCGGTGTTCTGCGCGCTGGCGGTGTGCGGTGACGGCATCATCCACC
>CBFGLP010000991.1:0-4359 GCA_965649595.1 uncultured Myxococcales bacterium
CCAGACGGGCTTTGCCCGGCTGGGGGAGGGTCGACGCGACCCTCCAGAAAGACATAGTAGTGAATGCCAAAAGCATTCACGGGGTATTAGCGCAGAGGAAGCGCGCTTGGGTCCGAACCAAGAGGTCGGAGGTTCGAGTCCTCCATGCCCCATACGCTCATCATTCGCCAGGGTACGCAAATCAGGCAAAGCGGCCGTCCTCAGATGGCGGTGCATGCGGGTTCGACTCCCGTCCCTGGTACTTCATACGATACGGGACATTGGCGCAGAGGAAGCGCGTTCGGGTCCTAACCGACAGGCCGAAGGTTCGAATCCTTCATGTCCCATACGCCAGGGTACGCAAATCAGGCAAAGCGGCTGTCCTGAGATGGCAGTGCATGCGGGTTCGAATCCCGTCCCTGGTACTTCGCCAAGGTACGCAAATCAGGCAAAGCGGCTGTCCTGAGATGGCAGTGCATGCGGGTTCGAATCCCGTCCTTGGCATCGATAGTTCGGGGCATTAGCTCAGCGGAGAGAGCACTCGGGTTCGATCCGACAGGTCGGGGGTTCGAGTCCCTCATGCCCCACTTCGGGGAGGGCGTCGACCGATGGCCGACGCCCTCGCTTTTTTCGCGCTCGAGCCTCAGCTTCGAGTCGTGTCGTCCGGAGGCCCGCCGACGAGATCCAGCCACGCGCCCGCCAGCCAGCTCGCGCGGCTCCGGCTCCGGCTGCCGATCGGCGCTTGCACGCGCAACAGATCCGTCCAAGTCCCGGTCCCCCAGCGGCGCAGGCCCACGCGGGTCCAACCTCGGCCGCGGTGGCCGGTCATGGTCGAGGGATCGTGGCCGAGCGCCCAGTGGATCTCGGCGAGGGTCAGCAAGAGCTCGCGCTCGGACGCGTCGGTCCGCGGCGGCGTGGTGCTGCCGTCGATCAGGTGCTGGGCCAAGCCGAGCAGCATGCGGGCCGCGATCTCGGTCATCGGCTCGGGCACGTCGCCGAGCTCGAGATCGGGCAGCCCGAACTGGGCGAGCCCGAGCGTGGTGATCCAGCGGCCGCGCCGGTGCTCGGGCGACATCGGCAGCGCGACGTGGTCGATCGCGTGCACGCGGGCGTCGGCCGGCGGACGCAGGCCGCGGGGAGGGTGCAGGCCGAGGCCCGCCCGACGCGGATCGATCCGCTCGCCGCCGGTCATCTCGGCCAGCGCCTCGGCCACGCACAGCGCCGCCCAGAAGCCTGGCCGCCGCGGGCCTCGGCGGTCGCGGCAGCGAACCATCAGCAGCCGCGACTCGATCGGACGGCCCGGGCCGCCGCTCGGCTGCACGAGCGCGTCGTCGCGGATCTCGAGCGTGCCGCTCTGCAGCAGGTCGAGGATCACGAGCTGCACCCACCCGCTCAGCTCGCGCAGGATCCAGTGGGCGAGCATACGCTCGAGATCAGCGGCGTCGGGCAGCTGGGTACCGACCGGCGCGAGCACGAAGAAAGTCGGCCACGGATCCGGCGGATCGAAGTGGGTCCCGTCGCGCCCGCCCAAGACCACGCGCTGCTGCTGCGGGCGGACGAGCGTGGGTGAATTCAGGGTCCTAGGGGCTGCTAGCGGCTCGCACGAGCGAGTTGGGTCTCGGTCCGCATCGCAGGCCGCCGGGAACAAGGGGTGAACGCTAGCGAGGGTTTGACGTGGCATGCCCGCGGTGCAGTGCAAGGCGGGCTCCGAACTGAACATGAACGATCTCGACGACTTGCGAGGACGTCGAAGCACGAGGTGGCCGTGGGCTCGGCCACCCGGCCGTGGGCTCGGCCACCCGACTACAAAGGGGTGCGGTGGCGATCCCCCGCGTGAGCGAGTTTGACCTCCTCGCTCCACGTCCTTTAGATCGAGGCGCACCCGGTTTGCCCGAGCGCTCGCCCATGCTCTCGACACGTCTGATCGCAACCACCTCGATTGCTCTGCTCACCACGACGCTCGCCTGCAGCGGCTCGGGATCCGGCGACGACGAGGTCGCGGCCGACGAGACGAGCACGAGCGAGGACACGACCAGCGACGAGGCCCCGGGTGACGGCGACGGTGATCCGGGCGACGGTGACGGTGACGCGAGTGACACCGACCCGGGCGATGGCGACGGTGATCCGGGCGATGGTGACGGCGACACGGATCACCCTGCCCACCTCACCCCCGAGCACTGCCCGAGCGACGCGGGATCTGGCGCTCCCGCAGGCACCGGACTCTTCGTCGGCGGTGGCGGGACCGATGGCCGCGTCACCTCCACGCTCGATGGTGAGACCTGGGCCGACGTCACCACCAATTCTCTGGGTCCGATGGCCGAGGGCCACACCCGCAACCTGATCCGTGGCGTCGGATACGGCGGCGGCGTGTTCGTGGCCGTCGGCGGGTACGACAACAGCTACGTGGTCACCTCGTGCGACGGCGTGAACTGGCGCCACGACGTGCTCGGCACCAACGTCGAGGGCGATCTGGATCCCGAGCTGACCGCGTTCCTCAGCGACGTCGCATACCTCGATGAAGTGTTCGTGGCCGCCGGTGGGGCCGGTGCGTTGCTCCGCTCGACCGACCACGGCCTGAGCTGGTCGCGGGTCGAGCCCGAGTGGTACGAGGGTCACCTGCGCGGGATCGCGACCGGTAACGGCAGCTTCGTCGCGACCGGCCACGCGTGGGAGGGCGACGTCGGCAGCTCGATCGTGTCGACCGACGCGGGGGAAACCTGGTCGACGATCCAAGAGACCCCTGGCGCGCTCGGGCGGGTGGTGTTCGGCAACGGATCTTTCGTGTCGATCGGGGCCCAGCGCTGCGTGGTCTCGACCGATGGCGAGGGCTGGACCGAGTGCGGCCTGGCGATCTCCGACAACCTCAGCGGCGTGCACTTCGTCGGCGACGAATTCTTCGTGCAGTCGAACGGCGGCCAGTATTGGCGCTCGTCCGATGGCACGACCTGGTCCGAGCCGATCGAGGGCTGGCTGCCCGATACGATCGCTACCGATACAGATCGCTACGTGATGGCCCGTTGGATGCAGCGCGGCTGGGCCGAGACGATCGAAGGCCCGTGGACGACCCTCGACATGGGAGGGTTGAGCGAGGTCGTCTGGGGCACCGTGCTGTGGCCGGGCTGAATCGATCCTTCGCACAGCAGCGCGAGCCTGATGGAGTAAGAGCTGCGGCAAACCTGCGCTCGACGGGCTCTGGACGGCGGCGGCCGAAGCGACATCTCGATGCTCGTCCACTCGGGCCGCGAAAAACCGGCTCCGTGACGCGCCGCACCAGTAAAGAGGAATCGCCGTCAACCTGCGTGGAAGCTGGAGATCATGGTGGACTTCGAGGCGCTCGGACGTTCGCTGATCTTCGCAGCAGTGGCAGGTCTACAGCTGGTGTCGTCGCCTCCCTCGCGGGCCGACGATACCTCGCACGAGATCAACCAACCGATCGCGTCGAGTCGAATCGCGGGCCAGTTCAGCCCGGGCACCAAGGTCGAGACGCCCGATGGCGCGCGCGGGATCGAGACCCTCATGTGCGGAGATCGGGTGTGGGCGCCCGTGCTCATCGAGGGCCAGCTGTGGCTGGAAGCGCGGACGATCGTGGCCGTGCACGCTCGCCCGGTTCAGGAGCTGCTCGTGCTCGGCTATCGCAGCGAGGATGGCCAGCGCGGCACGCTCGAGCTCGGGGCCGAGCAGGCGACGCCCGAGGTGGGCGCGCCCTTGTTGCTCGCCGACGGGCGACGAGCGTGGATCGAGCAGGTCGATCGTCGCACGCACGAGACGATCGTGCTCGGGCTCGAGATCGAGGCGGCGCAGGGGTACTTCGTGGGGCCGACGAGCGGGAGCGAGGCGCTGCTGGCTCGCTCTCAGCCCTCTCGTCAGTGACCGAAATGTGGATGTGCCAAAGGTTCAAGGATTGCAGCAGCAGTTCACATAGGGGTACACCGCGGGATCCGAGAAGTGCTCTGCCCAAGGGGCAGGCTCGTCGCAGCTGTTGATATCCGCCTCAGCATACGTCTCGGGGTAGGTGCACTGCTCTCCGAAGTCGCCGACGATGCCACACACCCATCCGGTCTTGCCCGCACCACATCCCCCCTCTACGCAGCCGTACTCGCCGCAGACTTCGTTGCACGTAATCGTGTCGGGGGGGTCTGGGAGGATGGTGTACTTCCAACGAGGACCGCTGCACATTCCTTCGATGCATCCGCCGACCTCGTAGTCGGTGCCCGCGTGTTGCACCGAGGGGCACTCGTTGCCACAGGTGCCGCAGTTGAGATCGTCGTTCTGCAGATCTGCGCCGTCGCAGGGGAGATCGGACATGGGAACGTCGGCGATTGCGTCGTCGTCCTCTTCGTCGTCGCCCTTCTCCTCTTCGCAGCTCGCGCACGGCTGGAT
>CBFGLP010000992.1:0-9118 GCA_965649595.1 uncultured Myxococcales bacterium
GCCGCGCTGCTGCACGACATCGGCAAGGCCGACCCACGCTTTCAGGCGATGCTGCGCGGCGGCGATCCAATCGCTGGATCCGAAGGGGAGCCGTTAGCCAAGTCACCGCTGCTCGGCTCCCTGGCATCGCGCCAGCGAGCCGAGCAACGCAGCGGATGGCCGCGAGGGTTCCGTCACGAGCTCGTCTCGCTCGCGCTGCTCGACGCGAGCCCCACGCTACGGGATCGAGCCAATGATCTCGACCTCGTTCGACACCTCGTAGCTAGCCATCATGGTTGGTGTCGGCCCTGGGCACCAAACATCATTGATGTGAACCCAACGCGGGTCGAGGTCGACGTCACGGGGGTGCGCGCCGAGGTCTCTACTGGGGCGATCGACGACGCGTTCTCGCTCGAGTGCGCGTCTCGATTTCGCCGGCTGTGTCGGCGCTACGGCTGGCACGGCCTCGCCTATCTCGAGGCGTTGTTACGGCTCGGAGACCACCGAGCCAGCGCCCTGCCGAGCTCGCGTCCAGGAGACCAAGAGTGACGAACATGCCCCACAACGTCGAACTGTCCGGGCTCGATGCCCACGACCCGCTGGCATACCTCGCTGCGCTCGGCTGCCTCCTAGGCGCGACGAGTCACTGTCAGCGAGCTGGGCTGCCGATCCCGCGGTTGAGCTTTCGCGTGGTCGGCGTGCCCGTGCCTACGCTCCACGGGCCATTCGAGCGCATCGAAGCGCTGGCGAGCGCGCTCATGGATGACCTCGACGAGTGCGCTGGTCGGTGCGCCGGTGGCTCGCGTGACCGGTTCCTCGCGTTCAGCTATGACCAGGAGGGTAAGCCGGTCCGTGACCTCAAACCTCCACCGGATGTATTTCGTAGGTTCGCGCTCTCGCTGATCGACGAGGCCAACAGCCGCGAGCGACGAGCTGTCGATTGGGCGGCCGCCACTCTTACCGACGTAGCCGTGGACGGGGGCGGCGCAGCCAAACCATTCGCGTTGCACTTTACCGCGGGCAACCAGCGATTTCTCAACATTGCGCTCGAGCTCCTCGATGGCGCGGGCGAGAAGCGCCGCCCAAGTTCGCCGAGTCGACCGGTCGACACCGAGGATCTGCGGCTCGCGCTCGCCGGTCCGTGGCCCAACGACCGCACGCTCAAGGTCTTCAGTTGGAGCCCCACACAGGACCGGCCGTACGCGCTGCGTGCCGTGGACCCAGCGGATGACCCGAAGCTCGGGACTCCCGGCGCGGACTGGTTGGCGCTACGCGGGATCGGTATGTTGTCGAGCTGCCCGGTAGGCTCGGAGATCCACACCAGCGGGATTCAGGGCCGCTGGAAGAGCGCGACGTTCAGCTATCCTATCTGGCCCAAGCCACTCGATGCCGATGCCGTGCGCTCGCTACTTCGCCACCCTGGCGTATGCGCCGACGGTGAGGGCAAGGTCTCCGAGCGGTTGACCTTGCCCTTGGGGGTCGAGGTCCTGGTTTCCCGGATAAGCCGGCCGGAGCGCTATGGTGCGTTCTCCCAGTCGTTCCGCCGGCGGGTCCGGCTCGGCCCATGCTGACCCTTGGATCTACATGCGGGGCCTCAGTCGCCGAGCCGATCGACCTCATCATCCGAGCGCTCGACCGCCCGCTCACCCAAGCTGATCCGCCCGATCATCGAGCGGCTCGGATCCAGCCGCTCCTCCATCTCCGCCCCCGACCCGAGCAGCACCGCCACCCACTTCATGTCGTCGCTGTACTCGAGCAGGATCTTCACGACCATCGTCAGCGGCACCGACAAGAACATCCCGAGCGGGCCCCAGATCCAGCCCCAGAACACCAACGACAAGAACACGACCAGGTTCGAGAGGCCCAGCCGCTTGCCCATCACCTTGGGCTCGATGATGTTGCCCATCACCGTGTTGATCACGACGTAGCCGAGCACCAAGATCACGCCCTGCTCCCAGCCGAGCAGCACGAAGCCGAGCAGGCAGGGCGGGATCGCGGCGATGATCGAGCCGATGTTGGGGATGTAGTTGAGCAAGAACGCGATCACGCCCCACAAGAGCGGATAGTCGACGCCGGTCACCCAACACAGCACCCACGCGAGCAACCCGGTGACCAGGCTGATCTGGGTCTTGATCGACAGGTACTCCTGGATGTCCCTGATGATCGCGCCGAACCGGGCGACCTCGGTGTCGGGCCCGAGCGCGACCTGCAGCTTGCGCGGGAGCCCGGTCGCCTCGGCCATGATGAAGCCGGTCGTCAGCAGCACGAACACCGTGTCGGACAGCAGCGAGCCGACGCTCGCTACCAAGGTCCCCGCGAGGTCGGCGACCTGCCCGGCGTCGACGTAGGTCAGCAGGCTCTCGGTCGAGAGGTCCATCGGCAGGCCGAGCGACTGCAGCCAGGCCAGCGCGGCGCTCAGCATCGCGACCAGGCGGGTCTCGTACTCGGGCAGCTTCTCGGAGAAGGTGCTGACCGAGTTGCCGATCAGCAAGGTCCCGAGCACGAAGGTCCCGACCACACCGAGCAGCACGGTCGAGATCGCCAGCCAGTCGGGCACCTTGCGCGCTTGCAGCCACTTGATCGGTGGCACCGCCAGCACGGCCAGGAACGCCGAGAACAGCACCGGCACGATGATCGGACCGGCCGCTCGGAGGCCGGCCACGAGCACGCAGAGCGAAGCGCCGGTGATCAGGACGCGAAGGCCGATGGCCCGCTTCTCGACGGCGGGAGACTTCTTGCTCGCCATGAGGGCGATAGTGCCCCGGAAGCTCGACGAGCGGCAGAGGCCCCGGGCATGGCGAACTGGCTCAACGCTTGCCCAGCGGCCCGTCGAGCTCGCCGAGGTCGACGTAGGCGCGATCTTTCATGACCACGAAGGGCCGCTCGTCGAACTCGACCCGACCCTTGCCGTCGTGCTCGAGGATCTCCACCTTGCCCATCCCGTAGCCCATCGGGCCGCGGGCGTAGTAGTGGACCTGCAGGTTGTAGGGATAGCCGCTCGGGCTGCCGAGGATCGTGAACACCTCGGGGCCGTAGCCCTCGGTCACGTCGTAGTAGAGCACCCCGCCGGAGCGCAGCGCTCGGCTGTCGTAGTAGGCGTGGCTGCCGAGCGCGTCGCGGACGTGAAGATCGACGTCGTTGGCCCCCGTCTCCCAGGTCAGCACGAAGCGCAGCGAGGGATCTTGCTCGAGCTTGGCGCCGACCCGCTCGAGCCGCGCGAGCACGTCGGTGCGCTGGTTGGGCTCGCGGCGCAGCCAGACGGCCGCGATCAGACCGAGGTCCTCGCGCAGGACCTTCTCGACGCCCGAGAACGAGCGGGTCCAGTCGCGCTCGAGCGCCGACTCGAGCACCGCGAATGCCTGGGCGTCGCGACCTGCTCGCAGCAACGCGAACGCGAGCAGGCGATGGCTCGAGGGGTGATCGGGTCGCTGCTCGCGAGCGCGTCGATAGGTGTCGATCGCTAGCCGGCCGCCGACGCTGCCGAGCTGCTCGAGCCGTGAGCCCGCGAACCGGCGCATGTCGGCGCGCTCGGGGTAGAGATCGATGATCGAGCCATAGGCCCGCGCGGCCTCTTCGACCTCGGCTCCGGCCTCGAGCGCCTCACCGAGCGCGACCACGGCCATCACCTCGGTCGGCTCGGCCTCGCGCCAGGCCAGCGCGACCTGCTTGGCCTCGGCGACCTTGCCCCACGCGAGCAGGTTCATGACCGCGAGCAAGTTGCCGTGATAGGCGTCGTCGGGGCTGCGCTGGGGCGCCTGCACGCGCGCGCGACCGCGGCGGATGTAGGGCTGGGCGCGGCGCAAGCGGGCCAGCTCGGCCTCGACCGGATCCTCGACGGCCGCGCGTGGCGTCGGTGTGTCGAGCAGATCGTCGAGCACCCGCGCCTCGGGAGACAGCGCGCCGACGGCCAGCACCGCGTCGAGCTCGCTGCTCTCGTCGTTGCTCGCCGGCTCGCTCGAGTCGGGCGCCAGCAAGCGCAGCTGCTCGGTCGGCAGCGTCTCTTGCGGGAACCGAGGCAGGCGGGCTCGCGCGAGCGGGACCTCGGGTTGAGTCAGCGCGTTGGGGATCCCGCGGACGCGCTGCTCGGCGCCGTCGGGCCCAGCCACGAGCACTTCGGGCAGCGCGGCCGGATCGAGGCGGGCGCGCTCGTACTCGCCAGCGTCGGCGAGCATCGCCAAGCGGGTGTAGTCGTTGACCACTCGGCTCTCGCGCGAGGTCGTGACGATCCGGCGCCAGAGCTGCTGACGAGCCAGCAGCGACTGGCCCTCGGCCTTGTCTTCGAGCGTGGCGACCAAGAACTCGACCCGCGCTTGCTCGATCGCCCAGCCGACCAGCGGCGCCTCGACGTCGACGAGCGGGACGTCCCAGGTGTCCTTGCCGTGGCTCTCGACGGTCACGCGGACGCTCTCGCCGATCGTGTCGACGTCGGCGAACACCAGGATCTCGTCGTCGGACTGAACCCCGTGCACGACCTCCGGGTACGACCAGCGTGCGCCCGGCACGGTCACGCGCACGTCGTCGTGCACGGTCCGCAGCAAGCGACGCACGAGCTGGCGCGGCGGGGCTTGGCCGTCGAGCAGCAGGCCCGACTCCGGCAGCTGACGGATCATGCTGCGCAGCGACCACTCGTCGTGGCGGCCGGGATCGACGACCACGTCGAGCCGCCGGATCCCGCCGTCGGCCAGCTCGCGCACCGCCTCGAGCACCTCGGTGCGCCGCAGCGCGCCCGCGGTCGCCTTGCCGTCGGAGAACAAGATCACTCGGTCGACGGTCGGGCCCCGCTGCGCGCCGGTGTGGCGCAGCACGCTTACCAAGTTGGAGGCTCCGAGCGCCCGACGCTTGCGCAGCCGCTCGAAGGGCTCGCGGCCGAGCTGCCCGATCGGTCCTTCGTAGATGGTCTCGAAGCCCTGATCGAAGGCGATCAGGCGCAGCCACGGCTCGCTGCCGATCCACGGCTGGATGGCCTCGAGCAGCGCGGCCAGCTTGTCGACCCGCTGGCTGAAGCCGACCGCCTGCGAGGCGCTGGTGTCGAACAGGATCGTCAGCCCTTCGATCGGCGCCGCGTGATCGTGGCTGAGCGGGTTGATCCGGGCGGCGACCTTGCGACCGTTGCGGACGCCGATCTGGCGCAGGCCGCTGGTCGGCACGACCAGGTCGTCGGCTGGCGTCCAGTCGGTTCGACGCAGCTCGAGCAAGCGGCGCGACGACTCGCCGTCGAGCAAGCCCAGCTCGGCCGGCAGCCTGCTGCCCGCGTAGACCTCGAGCAGCGGATCGGGCTGGCCGTGCACGACCACCCGCGCGCTGAAGCGTGGGACCTCGCGCAGCCCCACGAGCGCGACCCGGTAGGCCTCGTCGGTCTGCGTGAAGGTCTCGGCGTAGGACAAGATCACCTGCTGGGTCGCGCGCGCGGGCAGCTCGGGCAGCAGCACCTCGAAGTGCTGGGCGTCGCTCGGCTCGGCCTCGACCCAGCTCTCGGCCGGCTCGAAGAGCGAGGGCTGCAGCTCGCCGGGCTTGCGCTCGACCACCTCGGCTTCGCGCCACGAGCCCTCGATCAGGATTGCGAAGCGAGTCACCCGAGCGCTGCTCGGCAGCCGCACGCGCAAGGTCGCATCGAGCGAGCGCGGCTCGGGGTTCTCGAACTCCATGTGCAGCTCGGTGAAGGCGAGCGGATCCTCGACGGTGCCGCGGACCTCGAGCCCGACCAAGGGCAGGTCGATGCCGTCGCGGCTGCGCAGACGAAGCGGGCGAGGATCGGGCTCGGACGCGGCCCGCAGCCGCGCGTGCGCCTCGCTGACCAGCTCGTTTGGATAATCCGGCGGTGGTGGCTGCGGGCAACCGAGCAGCGCCCACCCGCAGAAGAGCAGCAGCGGTAGCCAACGAACGCCCACTCGGCCCGCGCGAGGCCGACGATCGAGACACGGCGCTGTCGAGGTCCTACCCACCTCGTTGGCAGCTTCGCACCTCCCCAGCGATCGACGCAAGCGCCGGGCGGCTAGCTCGGCGCGAGGCCGGAACGAGCGCATGGCCACCAGCATGACCGAGTGAAGCGAGCCTCGCACCGAGCCGCCGAGGAATTGCAGCTATCGCCGACTCGGCATGCCCGTGGGTTGCTAGCGACGGCGCCGGCGAAGCCCGGCCCGAACGCCCCAGATAAGGGTTCGATCCGGTGCAAATCGAGTTTCTTCGGACCCTCAGTCAACCACCGCGAATGATCCACGGCGGTCGTGCATACATCGAGTTACCCCGGCGCGGGGCCAGGCAATACGCGCGACAGGCTGCGCTGCAGGGCGCTGAGCTCGATCGGCTTTCCGAGCAGATCGTCGGCGAGCGCGAGCAGGGCCGAGTCGGCGTCGGCGGCCAAGCCCGTCATCAGCATGGTGCGCAGGTTCGGCCAGCGGCGCTTGGCTTCACGCAGCAGCCCGGCGCCGTCGAGCCCCGGCATCGCCAAGTCGGTCAGCAAGAGATCGACGTCGCGCCGCTCGTCGAGCACGCGCAGGGCCTCGCGCCCGCCGGCGCTCGTGATCACCCGATGGCCCAGCTCGACCAGCATCTGCTCGACCGCCGCGCGCACGAGCGGGTCATCGTCGACCAGCAAGATCGTCGAGGACGCGACCGGGCGCAGGGGCGCCTCGCCGCTATCGCCAGCGTGGTGACTGCGGGGCAACCACACCGTGAAGCACGCTCCCTCGCGGGGTCGACTGAGCAAGGTGATCTCGCCGCCATGCCGGCGAACGATCCCGTGGCTGACCGAGAGGCCGAGGCCGTGCCCATGCCGACCCTTGGTCGAGAAGAAGGGATCGAAGAGCCGCCGCTGGGTCGCCTCGTCGATGCCGACGCCGGTGTCGCGCAGCTCGATGTAGGCGCGATCGCCCTCGCTGCCGCTGCGCAGCGTCAGCGAGCCGCCCTCGGACATCGCGTCCACGGCGTTGAGGATCAGGTTGACGATCACCTCGCAGAGCTCCGCCGCGTTGCCCTCGACCGGCAGCGGCTCGCCGGTCCGCTGCCACTCGACCTGCCAGCGACCGACGCGGTCGGGCGGCTCCCAGCGCGGGCGCGTGAGCGCGAGCGCGTTGGCGACCACGTCGTCGAGATCGACGACCTCGAAGCCCTCGCGATCGCGCGCTCGCGCGAAGGTCTGGATCCGCCGGACGGTCACCGCCGCGTCTTTGGCGACCCGCTCGATCACGTGGAGATCCTCGCGGACCGGCCCGGGCAGCTCCTCGCGCCGAGCCAACATCTGCGCGTGGGCGAGGATCGAGGTCAGCGCGTTGTTGAAGTTGTGCGCGACCCCGGCCGCGAGCTCACCGAGCGCCCGCAGCCGCTCGGCCAGCCGCTGCCGCTCCTCCATGACCCGCAGCGCGTCGCTCGATCGCTTGCGCTCGCTGACGTCGCGGAGGCTGACGAGCACGCGCGGGTGCTCGCCCTCGTGAAAGCGAGTGAACCCGAGGTCGAGCCAGCGCGGCTCGCCGGTGCCGGTGCGCAGGCACCAGCCGGCCAACCATGCCCCGTGCGAGGACGCGTCGTTGAGCGCTCGCTCGAGCATCCGCGCTGCGTCCTCGGCCGTGCGCGGCCGCTGCTCTGCGCCCGCGCCCGGGTGACCATCCAGCCACAGGTCGTCCCACGAGAGATCAGAGGCCTCGAGCGCGGCCGGCAGGAGATCGACCAGCGCGGCGCCTCGCAGGCTTCGGCGCGCTCGCTCGAGCAGCTCGGCCGCGCGGGGGTTGGCGCTGCGGACCTCACCGCTCGGCTCGACGATCAGCAGGCCATCGCTCGCCGCCTCGAAGGTCGCCCGGTAGCGAGCCTCCGACTCGGCCAGCGCTTGCTGCCGCGCAAACCGATCGGAGATGTCGCGGGCCAGCGCAAAGATCACGTCCTGCCCGAAGAAGCGACCCCGCTGGAGGCGGACCTCCTTGGGGAACACCTCGCCGTTCTTTCGCCGACCCCACCACACGAAGTCCTGCGGCTCACCCTCGAACGCGAGCCGCAGGTACTCGCGCGAGGCCTCGATATCGACCATGTCCGGAGCCGCGAGCATCATCGCGCTCTGCCCGAGCAGCTCGGCCTTGGTGTAGCCGAACATCTCCAGCACCGCCTCGTTGACGTCGAGGAAGTGCCCCCTCGCGTCGAGCACATACACGGCCTCCGGGACGATCTCGAACAGCCCCCGCCAGGTCTCGTAGGCCTCGTCGGCCCGTTGTCGGCTCGCGTCCTGCTCGCCCGCACCTGTCATCGCCGGCATGCTACCAGCGGGCGCGGGGACTCGAAGCGCAAAGCCGCACGACTCGTCGCGCGCGAGCCCACCGCGTGCTCTGGCTCGTGCGAACGAGCGGCCCACCCTGGTTGCCCTGCCGATCACCGCGGGGCACGATCGCCGGGATGGACGGCTCGCCCGAGCTCCCTGCTTCTGCCTCCGGATCCTCCCAACCGGCCACCCACGACCGCGAGCCCAACGCGCTCACGCCGGTCGTCACCGGGCCGATCGCCGTCGATCCCCAGCCCAAGGTCGCGGGCGGGCTGCCAGCCGTCGCGTCGAGCCTCAACTACACGCTGCGCAAGACCGGCCTCGCTCGCGGCTTGCGGGTGCTCTCGCGCCTCAACCAGACCGATGGCTTCGACTGCCCGAGCTGCGCCTGGCCCGATCCAGAGCACCGATCGATCGTCGAGTTCTGCGAGAACGGGGCTCGAGCGGCCGCCGACGAGGCGACCGTACGCCGGATCGACGCCAACTTCTTCGCCACCTACACGGTCGCCGAGCTGGCGGACCGCACCGATCACTGGCTCAACGCCCAAGGCCGCCTGACCGAGCCGATGATCCTGCGGCCGGGCAGCAAGCACTACGAGACGATCGGCTGGGACCAGGCCGTCACGCTGATCGCCGACGAGCTGAAGAGCCTCGGCGATCCCAACCGCGCGATCTTCTACACCTCCGGTCGAACCAGCAACGAGGCCGCGTTCCTCTACCAGCTGTTCGTGCGGCTGTTCGGGACCAACAACCTGCCCGACTGCTCGAACATGTGCCACGAGTCGAGCGGCAGCGGGCTCAAGCGAACGATCGGTGTCGGCAAGGGCACCGTGCAATTGTCGGACTTCGAGCAGGCCGACGCGATCTTCATCCTCGGCCAGAACCCCGGCACCAACC
>CBFGLP010000993.1:0-9786 GCA_965649595.1 uncultured Myxococcales bacterium
GAGCCGAACGCGACCAGGCAGAGGAGGTCTCCGCGCTCCAGCCTCCCCTCGCGCACCGCCTCGGCGAGCGCGATCGGGATCGTCGCGGCGGTCGTGTTGCCGTAGCGCTCGATGTTGTGGATCACCTTGTGCTCGGGGATCCCGAGCTTTTGGGCCACGAACTCGTTGATGCGCTTGTTGGCCTGGTGGAGCACGAAGAGATCGATGTCCTCCAGCTTGGTCTTGGTCTCGTTGAACGCCTGGAAGAGCGCGCCGATGATCTTGGTGACCGCGTGCTTGAACACGGTCTTGCCATCCATCTGCGCCCACAGCTGCTCGGCGGGGATGTGGCCGTTGCCGTCCTCGTCGAGCGGCACGAAGGGGAACCGGCGGATGTTCCAGATCTGCTGGGCGAGCACGTCGGCGTTCGAGCCGTCGGCCCCGAGCCAGACCCCTCGCACGCCACGGTCGTCCTCGGTCGCGGAGAACACCGCGGCCCCGGCCCCGTCACCGAAGAGTGACGCGACCGTGCGTCCACGGGTGGTCAGGTCGAGCGCGTGCGAGTGGGTCTCGGCGCCGACCAGGAGCACCTGCTTGCACTGCCGGGACTGGATCAGCGCGGTCGCGACCTGCGTGCCGTAGAGGAAGCCCGAGCACTGGTTGCGGATGTCGAGGCAGGGGACGTACTTGACCTTCTTGCCCGAGGTCAGCCCGAGCATGTTCTGCATGTACACACCCGAGCCCGGGAAGCAGTGCTCGGGCGAGAGCGTGGCGAACACGATCATGTCGAGGTCGTGGGGCTCGAGCCCGGCTTCGGCCAGCGCCGCTCGGGCTGCGTGGGCGCCCAGCTCCGCGCTGCCGACCCCGTCGTCGGCGAAGCGCCGCTCGGCGATTCCGGTTCGCTGCTGAATCCACTCGTCGGTGGTCTCCATGCCGAACTGGGTGACCAAATCGTTGTTGGTCACGACTCGTGGCGGCACGTAGAACCCGGTTCCGGAGATATAGGCGTTGATCACGAGCGCGTCCGTTCGGCCGCACTCTAGTGCACCGGACCCTCGGTTGTCACGCCATGGCGGACGCGCTCGGGGACGCGTCGAGGTCAGCGCCCTCGGTCGCGGGCGACCGACTCAGCAAGCACCAGTGCTCGTGGTGCGCATCGATCTGCACGGACCGCTCAGGGCAGGGCCGGCACACCTTGGCACTGCGCCGCGTTCACGCTGGTCGGCGTGCCGTTGGTCCGGAAGCCTTGCTCGTCGAGCCAGTGCGGCGGCTCGCTGACGGGCACGCTGGCGTCCTCGGCGATGTTCGTGCTGTGGTAGGTGTGTTGATTCCAGATGCGCCGCGTCGGCGCGAAGCCGTCGTCGACGTTGCGCAGCACGACCACGCTCGCGGTGCGCTGAAGGCTGGCGCTGGGATCGCCCGCCACCGGCTGGCTGCTGCCGAACACGATGTCCGCGGCGGCGTCGTTGTCGACGTCGGCGACGATCGGGTAGGCGATGCTGGTGCGGGCGACCCGGGGAAGGTCGAAGAGCGGCAGACCCTGGGAGTCGAAGATGTGAAACGCGCTGCGGTCGGCGTAGATGACCTCGAGCTCGCCGTCGCCGAGCAGATCGAAGGCGGTGCCGCTCGAGCGCGCGTCGATCTCGTCGACCTTGCGGGACCACTGGACCTTGCACTGGTCGTCGTCATTTACAGCGAGCACGCGGACCGAATTGGCGTGGGCGTGGAGGATCTCGGCTCGACCATCATCGTCGAGATCGGCGATCGCAACCGGGAAGCCCGCGCCGCCACCCGGGCAGTTGGACTTGACCGAGCCGTCGTGCTCGAGGATGCGGTGGTTGTTGTGCTGGACGTAGATCTCCGGCCAGGGATCGTCGTCGAAGTTGGCGACCGCCGCGGTCCCGCGGTTGAGCGGCACACCGGGCGTGTCGAACAGCGGCGCGCCTTGAGCCGTGTATGCGTTGCCGCCGATCAGCACCTCGAGTTGGCCGTCGAGATCGAGGTCGACCGCGAGCGGGGTCGTGTCGAATCCGCTCGTGGTCGGCTGCCAGAGCGTGGTGCCCGAGGCGGTGCTGACGAAGCCCGGCGCGAGGATCTCGGGGCTACCGTCGGCGTCGAGATCGGCGATCGCAACAGCTCCACCGGCTCGTTGCGGTGGGCCGTAGGGTCCGAGCCAGCGCACGCTGCCGTCGTGCTCGAACGCAACCAGGCGGTGCGGCACCAGCTGGTTGAGCGGCGCCTCGGACTGGGCCTCGAGCGTGACGATCTCGGGTTCCCCGTCGGCGTCGAGGTCGGCGATCGCTGGGGTGACGGCCGCGTGGACCGGGTGAGCGAAGCGGCGTAGCTCGGCGCCGTCGCTGCCAGCGAGCACATAGATGTGACCTGCAGGGACCGGGGCGTCCTTCTCGACACCGAGGCCGACCGCGACCACCAATACGTCGGGCCGATCGCAGAGGTCGATGGTGCCGCTGCTGTCGTCGTCGTCGAGGTTGGCGACCAGCGGCGTAACGATCACGCTGTCCTCACCGACGCGCCCGGTCCAGGTCCACGCGACGACGGGGTCGATCATCCTGCTCGGAGTCGGGCGATCGCAGGCCAGCGGCGCGTCGAGGCTCTCGTCGTCGAGCAGCCCGCAGGCATGCTGAGAGAACGAGTCACCATCACCGAGATCGAGCAGCGCGTCCGAGCCGGTGTCGGGTCCCGCGTCTGCATCGGGCTCGCTCGTCTCGCTCTCGTCGAGGCTCGTGTCAGCCTCATCGGCGACATCGGGGCCGGGAAGGATCGCGTGTACGTCGACCGAGCAACCCACCGCGCTCGCGCTCAGCCAGATGGCGAGCAGCTGGGCTCGGTCAGCCCCAAGCGGGCTGACCGAGCGCGAAGAGCAGGGTCGGCGGTGCATGGGTTGGACGCCTCGACTACGTGGTCAGTATACCCCAAGGCCTGCGAACCCCGCGAGGTTCTTCGGTTGCTCAAGGGGCTGGGATGCAGGAGTCGCTGGCTTTGGACCAGACGTTGGTCCGAAAGCCATTGTCCGAGAGCCAGTGGGGTGTCTCTCCGATCGGCACGCTGCCATCCTCAGCGAGGTTGCTGTGGTGATAGGTGTGCTGATTCCACAGCCGTCGGGTCGAGACCAGCCCATCGTCGAGGTTCTCTAGCACGGTCAGCGTCGGTGTCTGGGGAGTCGCCTCTCCGGTGTCGGGGAGCGGCTCGCTGGACACCATCACGATCTCCGCCGCTCCGTCGTTGTCCACGTCGGCGACGACCGGGTTGGCTATCTCGTCTCGGGCGCTGCGGGGGTGCTCGAACAGCAGGACGCCGTTTGGACCAAACACTCGCAGGCTGGTGCGGTCGGTGTAGATGGTCTCGGCGGTGCCATCGCCGAGCAGGTCGAACATGGTCCCGCTCGAGCGGGCCTCGAGCGCGTCGATCTTCTTGGACCACTTCAAGAAGCAGGTTTCGCCCTCGACCCCGAGCACGTAGACCCGTTCGGTGAAGCCGAACACGATCTCGGCCGAGCCGTCGGCGTCGAGATCTCGGACCGCGACTGGATGCCCGGCGGTGGCGACCTCGTCATTGGTCGGACAGACAGCTTTGATCGAGCCGTCGTGCTCGACGACCATGTGGACCATCTCCTGCACGTAGAGCTCGGGGTAGGGGTCGTCGTCGAAGTCGGCGACCGCCACGGTCCCGCGGTTGCTGGCGATGTTGGGCAGCGAGAAGAGCAGCTCGCCGTCGTGATCGTAGGCGCTGGACCCGAACACGACCTCGAGCTCACCGTCGAGATCGAGATCGACGGCGACCGGCATCGAGTAGGCGAGCGGCGGGTTGTCGAGCGCCCACAGCAGCTGACCTGATGCATCCGCCACGTACTCGGGCGCGAGGATCTCGGGCGAGCCGTCGGCGTCGAGGTCGGCGATCGCCAGCGCACCTCCGCCGCGCGAGAGCTGCCAATGATCGCCCGTCCACAGCAGGTTGCCCTCGCCATCGAACGCGACGAGCCGGCGGGGCGTCATCGAGTAGGGGCTGTTGGCGGCGCTGGGCTCGAGCGCGATCACTTCGGGTCGACCGTCGGCGTCGAGGTCGGCGATCGCTGGGTTGATTGCCGCGTCGATTGGATGCGAGAAGCTGCGCCGCAGCTCACCGCTCGCGCCATCGATCACGTGCAGGTGCCCGAGCGGCCACACTGCTTCTTTGGTCGGCGGAAGATCGACCGCCGCGACTACGATGTCTGGCGAGTCGCAGAGCGTCACGAAGCCGTCGTGGTCGTCGTCGTCGAGGTTGGCGACCAGCGGGGTCGTGAGCACGCTGTTCTGCGTGCCCACGCCAGGCCAGGTCCAGGCGACCACCGGATCCAAGATCGTGCTCGGCTCGGGCAGATCGCAGGGGAGCGGGCCTGCGAGCTCGTCGTCGGGGACCGTGCACCAAGGCTGCGGCGCAGGGGCGGCCGGGAGGTCGCTCGGGCCCTCGTCGGCTCCGTCGGCTCCCTCAGCCGTGTCGAGCTCGCCTTCTTCCGAGTCCTCGTCGGTATCGATCGGCGAGCCATCATCGACGCTGGTCTCGCCCACCTCATCATCACCCGACACGATGGCGGCGACGTCGACAGTGCACGCGCTGGTCAGCACGGCAAAGATCGCTGAGGGGATTCGACGTTGCATTCGACCATCGACCGGGCCGGTCGTCGTGATCGAGTATACCCGTCCAACTTTGGGCAACCATGGGTGGGTAATCAGAGTCTCGCTCGAATCACCCGTCGGAAGAGCGAGCGCCGATACTCTTCGATCTCCAAGCCGGCTGTTCGGCACCGAGTCACACGTGGACTAAAGCCACAGCTCGATACCGAAGCTACCTGTGCCCCAGGGTAGGCCCCAGCGTGCGACCGTCTCGCCCAAGAAGATCACCTTCGGCTGCGGCTGCACTACGCCGAGATAACCGTCGATGCGGATCCACAAGCGTCGCGTCACCGCGAAGCCGAGCCCCAGGTGCGTGTGGCCAGCGAAGCCCGCGACGATGTGGTTGGTGCTCACGTAGGGGTCACGCGCCTCGCCCGTGATGCCGGTGAGCGCGAAGCCGAGGCCGAGGCCGAGCTCGGGATGAAACCAGTCGGCGCCGCCGGGCAGGCGCAGCTGTGGCTCGGCGAAGAGCATCCCGAAGAAGAGCCGAGCGCTGCCAGCATCGGCCTCCTTGCGGTTGCCGACCGTCGGGACCCAAAGTGAGAAGCGCAGAGCGAAGCGCTCGAGCGGGACCCACCGGGCAGCGACCTCGATGTGGGCCGAGGGGCCGAAGCCTCCGGGGCTGCCGCTGATCAAGGGCGCGAGGCTGATCGCGGCTCGCATCGGCGGTTCGGGGGCTGGTGGCTCGTCGGGCTCGTCCGACGAGGGCGGCAGATCTTCGGGGTTGATCGGCGGCGGCTCGCGTGGCGTCTCGATCGGCTCTACCACCTCGCTGCTGCCGAGCTCGAGTCGCGACGCGAGCAGCAGCTCGACCGCCGAGATCGCCAGCGTCCGTGCATCGGCGAACTCCGGGTTGCTGGTCAGATCGAGCCGCCGATGCAGCGTCTTGCCAGTGGTACCGTCGGCGACCCAGAGGTTGATGCGTGTCTCGGTCAGCGCGATCTCGATCGCTGCGGCGGCGCCCTCTTCTGGCAGTCGCTCGATCAGATCGGGGCCCAGCACCTTGTTGTCGTCGGCCAAGCGCAGGCGCTCGCTGACGAACCCGAGCGAGCCGAGCTCGGCCTGCAGGCGGGCGCGGATCTCCGGCCGATCTGGCGCGACGTGGATCAGCACCAGCTCGGTCTGCTCGGGGACGTCGGCCTCGCTCTGGCTCTCGGGTGGAGGCTCGCCAGCGTGGGCGAGCGCGGGCACTCCAGACATTGCGAGCGCAAACAACCAGCCCACGAGTCGCTGGCTGGCTCGCTCACGGACGCTGTGCCCGAGCGTCGACTGGACGGCGCTCGGATGCACTCACTGACCGAGGATCTTCCGCGCCTTGGCGGCGTGCGGTCCGTTGGGTTGGCGCTCGAGGTAGCGCTCGGCCGTGGCTTCGGCTTGGTCGTTTCGACCGAGCGCGACGTAGGCGTTCATCAAGCGCCCGAGCGCGTCGTTGACCAGCGAGCCCTTGGGACGCTCGTCGAGGTAGAGCTCGAACCAGCTCGCTGCCTTGGCGTCGTCCTTGGCGTCGTCGGCGAGGCGACCGAGCTCGAAGGCCGCGTCACCAGCCGCGTCGCTGCCCGGGAAGCGCTCGCGCAGGCGCACGAGCACGGCCTTGGCGTCGCTGCGCTCGCCGTTGTAGCGAGCCACGTCGGCGAGCTCGAGCAGCGTGTCCGCGTCGCGTCGCTCGGCCTCACCGAGCGCACCGTCGGGCAACGCCTCGATCGCCGCCCAAGCGGCCTCGTACTCGGCGTTCTTGGACAACGCCTGCCAGTCGAGCGCGGGCTTGGACTTGCTCGTGGCTTGCGAGTGCTCTGCGATCGCGGGGGTCTTGCCCTTGCTCTCGAGCTGAGCGTCCGCAGGCTCGACTGGGGTCGGTCCGGGCTCGCTCGGCGAAGGCTCGGCCTCGATCGCGGGCATTGGCATCGGCAGAGCCTGAGCGACGGTCTGAGTCGCCGCTCCGTCGGCGAGGACCACCCTTCGCTCGCGCACCAGCGACTCGCCCGCGCGAAGCTTGGCCAGCTCGCCTTCGGGGCCTTCGACGCGGACCGAGCCCTCGGTGACGGCGACTCGGAAGTGCTCGGTGCTCGGATCCCAAGCGACGCTGAACTGCGTGCCCGTCACGTGCACCGACCAAGGTCCTGCCGCCACTCGCCAGCTCGTGTCGTCCTCGTGGTGGACCGCGAGCGTCACCTCGCCGCGCTCGAGCTGGACCGTCGCGCCGTTGCTGCGCAGGTCCGACACCCGCATCGCGCTGTAGGGCGAGAGCTCGACCCTCGTGCTGTCGTCGAACGCGATCGCGCGGGAGTACTCGCTCGCAACGATCACCTCACTGGTCGTGACCTGCTGACCGTCGACCGTGAAGCTCAGCTCGTCGTTGGTGAGGACCACCTGCTCGGTCCCCTGCGGGTTGATGAACGCGATGACCGCGACCGTGCAAGCTGCCGCAGCCAGACCTCCCAGCGTCCACCGCCAGCCCTTCGGCCCGGACGGGCCGATGAAGCCCTGCGCGCGCGAGGCTACTGCGGGCGTCGGGCGAGCAGGCGCGAGCGCGTTGCGATCGATCGCCTGCAGCAAGCGGGCGCGAGCGCGCGCGCGCTCGTGGGGATCGGCGAGGCGCAGATCAGCGTCTTGAGCCGCTCGAATCGCGGAGAAGATCCGCGAGCTGGAAGTTTGATTCGCGTCGGCCACTAGATCTCGTCCTCCAACCAGTCGCGCAGCAGGGGGTCTTTCTTGGCGAGTCGCTCGAACGCCTTGCGGGCTCGTTGCAGGCGGCGCTTGATCGTCGAGACCGAGCACTCGCAGGCCTCGGCGATCTCTGCCAGCTCCATCGCTTCGAGCTCGCGCAGGGCGAGCGGGATCCGGAGATCCGGATCGAGTTGATCGAGCGCCGAGTAGGTGCGGCGCAGGATCTCGTGCACGTGCGGGCTCGCGTCCTTGGAGGTCTGCTCCGGAATCTCTTCCGGCGACTCCGAGCGCAGCCACCAGCGACGCCTTCGCTTGCGCAGGTAGCCGCGCGCCGTGAACACGGCGATGCGACTGACCCAGGCCTTGAGCTGCTCGTCATTGCCCTGATAGTTGGGCCCGCTCTTGTAGGCGCCGAGGAACACGTCCTGGACCATGTCGTCGAGCTCGTGATCGCGTCCGAGCGTCCGGATCAACACGCGCTCGACATGAGCTCCGTAGAGATCGAAGAGCCGAGCGATCGCCGAGGGATCACCAGCTCGCACCGCGGTCGCCAGCTCGTTCGACGCCTCCGCCTCCGAGCTCTCGTCGGGCTTCGCTGCCGAGTCGACCGAGAGCGGTTGCGGGCTCATCTCCACGCCGGGGTCGCCATTGTTCCACACCCCTTCCGGGGTGTCATGGTCACCCGACCCCACCCTGAAAAACCCCGTGATTCGCCGTGTCCAGGTCCGAATGACCCCGCTCTCCCGCTCGGCCACGCGCCGGCGGTCGGAGCTGCTCTCCGACGACATCACGTCGGTGATGGTCTGGCATTGCATGGGCTCGAAGGCGCGGGGCAACGGGAAACTCGGTTGGGGACTGAGCTGCTTCGGGTGTTCGGCTCGGTTGGCTGCAGGCCCAATGACCTGGGGCAGACGCTGTGGGCATCGCGCGTCGGGCTGGCCGACCCGAAAGTGTCCGGCCACGCTGGAGGCAGGTCAGCTTTTCTCGGGCCGCTTTCGCACCAGCACGCGCTCGGACGGTTTCGATGACCACTCTCGCCGGACCCGCCACGCTCGCGATCGGCGATGATCCTCGCGAGGGCCCAGACGCGATCTCGGTCTCCCTCCTCTATAGGATCCGCGCTGTCCCGAGGTGCGGTGACTGCTCTTTAGGACAGTTTGGAGAGTGAGATTACACAAAAAAATCTGACCCTATCGGTTGGAGCGCCGACACTCGATTCGCGGTGGACAACGAAGCCATGCAGCGCATCTATCCCGCCCCAATCCCTGTTCCGCGCCCTCGCTCCGCCCCGCATGTTTCGGTGATGCCCGCCGCCATTGGCACCGCTGCGCTCCAACTGGTGCGGCCCCACGCGCTCGTCGTGAACGAGTGCCGGTTCTTGACAGATCGCGTCGTGCGCGCGCTCGAATGCAAAGGCTTCGACTGCTCGATTGCGACCGACGGCTACGATGCCCTCACGCTGCTTCACGAGCGTCGCCACCAGCTCGTCGTGCTCGACATCGATGTGTCCTTCGTCAGCGGCATGACCTTGCTTCGTCGGCTGCGGCTCGACCCCGTCCACGCCAAGGTCCCGGTGCTGATGCTCGGCGACGCGACTGCGGCCGACCGTGAGCAAGCGATCGCGCTCGGGGCCAATGCGTTCATGAGCAAGCCGCTGCAGGCTCGCCCCTTCTACGCGATGATCGACGCGCTGATGGGGGCGTGAGCGGGTGCAGTGTTGCGATTGACGTGGTGGGTGGTCGTCTTTTGTCAGCGCTGGCTCGTGTCGTCGATGTCGTTTGGTCGAATAGACTGAGCGCATGAGCCACAAGCCGCTCTGGATCATCTTCGTGGTGGTCGTAGTCGGGTCGTTTGCGATTCTCGCTGGATTCGGGCGCCAGATCTATCGCCAGGCGCCGCCCGTGCCCGATCGAGTCGTGACCCAGACCGGCGCCGTGCTGTTCACGGGCTCGGACATCCGTGACGGACAGAACGTGTGGCAGTCGACCGGTGGGCAAGAGCTCGGCTCGATCTGGGGGCACGGCTCCTACGTCGCTCCGGACTGGACGGCGGACTGGCTGCATCGCGAGGCCGAGCACTTGCTCGAGGCCTGGTCGCACGCCCGCCACGGCGTGGCCGCGGCCGAGCTGACGCCAGCGCAGCGGGCCGCGCTCGTCGCCGAGCTCCAGCAGGAGCTGCGAACCAACACCTACGATACCGAAGCTGACGTGCTGGTCGTCTCGCAGGACCGCGCCGACGCGATCCTCGCGACCGCCGACTACTATGCTCGGCTGTTCGGAGACGATCCGGAGCTCGCCGCGACCCGCGAGGCCTATGCGATGCGCGAGTCGACCGTCGTCGGCGACGAGCGGCGCAGGCAGCTCGCCGCGTTCGTGTTTTGGACCGCGTGGGCCAGCGTCACCGAGCGACCCGGCGAGTCGATCAGCTACACCAACAATTGGCCGCCGGACGAGCTCGTCGGCAATCGACCCTC
>CBFGLP010000994.1:0-2386 GCA_965649595.1 uncultured Myxococcales bacterium
CAGCTCGTCGGCGTCGACCCCGGCGAACGCCCCAGGCGGGAGCCCTGGCACGTGCACGGTCTCGATCACGACGCCATCGACCAGCAGGACGACCGCCGACGGCTCCGAGCCACACCAGCCCGCGAGGCCGAGCTCGCGGCCCTGCTCGTCGACGATCTTGGTCCTCTCGTCGTGCTCCGCGAACCACTTGCCCCGCTCGATAGGGTCGCCGTCGAGCTGGATCGAGCCCATGAAGTAGGCGCAGCGCGAGCGAAGGAAGGCGATGTCCCGCTCGCTCTCCTCCTGCTCTAGCTGGCGACGCGCCAGCCACGAGGTCGTACGCTGCCACGGCTTGTCCGCGCCTCGCCGGCTGGTTCCGAACACCACCCAGATGCTCGTCTGCGGCTCGCCGAGCCCTTCGAACACGCCGCGCTCGATCGTCTCCGAGCTCGCACCCCGCTCGTGGCGCAGACGGATCCCCTGGCCCCGCTCATCGACGGTCGTGATCTCGATCGACTTGGGCTCGAGCGAGAGCAGGTCCGCGTACACGATCGCGAAGAGGTGCTGCGTCCGTCCGCGCTCGACGTCCGCATCACCTCGCTCGCGCCCGCGGAACAGCACTGCGAAGGGATCGACCAGGCAGGCCTCCGGTAGCGTCACGCCGCCGAGCACCACCTCGCTCGACTCGTCGTCGATGTCGATCTCGATCGAGGCCGACCGGCCGATGTGGCCGATCCGGACCATCAGCAGCACCCACGCGAGCGGATGCGCGAGACGATAGTCCGCCAGCTTCTCGAGCGCCTTCTCGCGATCGAGCGTGAAGTGGCCCTCGTCGACGAGCTCGGCCCCCCGCTCGAGCTCGCCGATCACCCGCGCCGCGACCCGGTCCTGCTCGGGCTCCACCGACATCGCGTCGACACTATCTCACTCGTGCCGCAGCGCGTCGATCGGGTTGAGCCGCGCGGCCTTGCGGGCCGGCACGAACCCAAACACCACCCCGATCGTCGCCGCGACCACGAACGCCAGCAGCGTGACCTCGGGCGAGAGCACCAGTGGCATGTCGAGCTGCCTGACCAGCAGCAGCGTCCCGCCGACGCCGATCGCGATCCCGAACAACCCACCGATGATCGAGAGCACGACCGCCTCGACCAAGAACTGCAAGAGCACCTCGCGGGCCCGGGCCCCGATCGCCAGGCGCACGCCGATCTCGCGGGTCCGCTCGGTCACCGAGACCAGCATGATGTTCATGATCCCGATCCCCCCGACCAGCAGGCTGACCGCCGCGATCGCCCCGAGCAGGGCCGTGAGCGTCGAGGTCGTGCCCTCGAGCGCCGCGGCGATCTCGGCCATGTCGCGGACATAAAAGTCGTCCTCCTCGTTGGCGCGAACGCCTCGGCGCTTGCGCATGAGCTGCTCGATCTCGGCTTGGATCGCCGAGGTCTGCTCGCTGTGCAGGGCCGAGACGTAGATCATGGTCAGCTGATCGTCGCCGATCAGCCGCCGCTGCACGGCGGTGACCGGCATCAAGACCACGTCGTCTTGGTTCATGCCGAGCGACTGGCCCTTCGCCTCGAGCACGCCGATCACCTCGCAGGGCGTGCGATCGATCCGCAGCGTGGTGCCGATCGGATCGTCGCTGCCCGCCCCAGCGTAGAGCTCGTCGACGATCGTCTGGCCGATCACGCACACGGCCGCGCCGCTGTCGACCTCGCGCGGCTCGAACATCCGCCCGCGGGCCAGCTCCGAGCTGCGAACCAACAAGAACTCGTCGGTCGTGCCGGTGACGCTGGTCGAGTAGTTGCCGCTGCCATAGACCACGACCGAGCGCTTGACCGCGGCCGGAGCCACGCGCACGTCCGGGATCTGCTCGGCGATCGCCCGCGCGTCGACCAGCTCGAAGGGCTCGGCCTCGCCGCGGGCAGCCCCAAACCCGTGCCGCTCGACGCCCGGCATCACCAGCAGCAGGTTCGGGCCCATGTCGGCGATCTGGCCGGTCACGCTGAGCGTCGCCGACTGCCCGAGCTGGACCATCGCGATCACGCTCGCAACCCCGATCACGACCCCGAGCATGGTCAACAGCGATCGGATCTTGTTGCGCAGGATCGCCTCGAGCGCGAGCACGAAGGTGTTCCACACGATCATGGCCTCAGCACCTCGCTCGGCGGGCCGTCGGCGACGACCTTGCCGTCCTTGAACAGCACGATCCGCGGGACCATGCGAGCGAGCTCTGGCTCGTGCGTGATCATCACGATCGTGATCCCGCGCTCGCTATTCAACTGCTCGAGCAGGCTCATGATCTCGCGGCTGCGCAGCGAGTCGAGGTTGCCGGTCGGCTCATCGGCCAGCAGGAGCGAGGGCTCGGTGACCAGCGCCCGCGCGATCGCTACCCGCTGCTGCTGACCGCCGC
>CBFGLP010000995.1:0-2419 GCA_965649595.1 uncultured Myxococcales bacterium
CGCTCGGCGAGCCGGTGCTCGAGCTTTTGTGCGAGCTGATCGTGCGGCGGGGGCCGGTGCCGATCCTGATCGAGCGCGACGCCGAGTTCGGACCCTTCGCCGAGCTGCGGGCCGAGCTCGACCGGCTGCGGACGATCGCCGCGACTACGGAGCGAATCGAATGGACGGCTGGGCCAATCGCCACGGCGAGCTCGATCCCAACACGAAGCGACGAGGCGCTCGCCGATCAGCAGGCCGCCCTCGCGCTCGCGCTCACCTCGATCGACGAGCCCTCCCGCGACATGGTCGAGCGCTACGGTGAGGCTGCGCTCGCCCGCTCACGCGCGGTCCTGCGACGCAAGCGGATCGACGACTCGCTGCCGCTCGTGCCCCACACGGCCGCGCTCGGCGAGCCGGCCCGCTCACTCGCGATGACGGCCCTCGAGACCACCCCCCGCGCCGCCAAGCGAGCGGCGATCACCGACGCGCTGCGGATCGCCGCGGCTGCAGCCGCGGATCCCCGCACGGCGATCGCCGGCCGGCTCGACCAGCTGGTCTTGCAGGCGCGCTTCGTCGGCCCCGATCGCCACGGCCTCGTGCACCCACGGCGCGGCCCCTTCATCGGTCGGGCCCACGTCGACGGTCGGGCAGTCTGGGTGCTCAAGGGCCCCGGCTCGCAGGCACCCGTGCGACTCTATCGGAGGTGACGATGCCAACCCTCGCGCTCCCCTCCCCGCTCCGAGCCAAGCTCGACGCCCTGCGCGACAGCCTGCTCGCCGCGCTCGCTGACGATCTGCAGGCGCTGATCGTGTACGGCAGCGCCGTGCGAGGCGGCTACGTCGAGGGTCGCAGCGACGTCGACGTGCTGGTCGTGCTCCGGCGAGACGATCGCGCGACGCTCGAGAAGATCGGCAACAGCCTGCTGCTCGCCCGCACCTCGGCGCGGATCGAGTCGATGCTGCTGCGCGGCGACGAGCTGAGCCGGGCCGCCGACGTGTTCCCGCTCCTCTACGACGACGTCCGCTCCTGCCACGTGGCGCTGCACGGCAGCGATCCCTTCGCTACGCTCGAGATCGCCGACACGCACCGACGCCTGCGGATCGAGCAGGAGCTCCGCGAGGCTCGCATTCGCCTGCGGCTGATCCTCTCGGAGGCCCCGCAGCTGCCCCGCCAGCTGACCGGCGCGATCGCTCGCAAGCTCAAGCAGCTCCGCAGCCCTCTGCACGCGCTGCTGCGTCTGCGCGGGCGCGAAGCCCAGCACGACATCGAGGCGGTGATGAAAGAGGCGTGCGCCCTTTATCGAGTCGACGCCGCCAGCCTGCTGGGCTTCGAGACCAACGCCGAGGCCGCCTACGACGCCCTCACCCAGCTGCTCGACGCCGCGATCGACGACGTCGACGCGCTCCAGGTCTAACCGAGGACACCCGCGATGGCCGAGCTGTTCGACTTCTACCCCTTCAACATGCCGGCGGGCGTCGGCTTTCTGTTCGTGTTCCTGGGCCTCGCGTTCGTGCTCTTGCTGGTCGGCCGCCTGATCCAGATCGAGCTCGCCCGATCGCTCGACGAGGCCGCGCTGCCCAAGCTGCCCCGCGGCCAAGACATCACCGCGTTTCGGTCCTCCAGCGCCGCCTGGTCGGCCCCCTTGATGATCGGCAACTTCCCCCGCGCCGAGCAGATGTGGACCGTCGCGTGGCTGCGCGCGGGCGAGGCTGGGGTCGTGCAAGCGCTGCTGGCCAACGCGGGCGCCGAGAGCTGGCTGAGCCCGAGCCCGACCGGCGACGGCAGCTTCGACGTCGTCCGTGCCCATCCGCCGAGCGACCGGGTCGCCGCCGACTTCCACGCCCGGCTGATCGCGGCTGGCGGCTCCAAGCTCTCGGGCACCACCCTCCACAGCGCGGCGCGGCAGACCGTCAAGGCAATACAGGGCGAGCTCGAGAACGAGGCTCGCCTGTCCGGCTTTCGCCGCAGCGACGCTGTCAACCGCTCGCTCGCGCTGCCGATCATCATCGTCGGTGCGCTCATCGAGGCGATCGCTGGCATCCGGATCTGGGTTCGCTGGATCATGATCCCCAACGCGCCCATCCCCGCTTACCTGATGATCGCGATGTTCGTTGTCGGGCTCGTGATCGTGATCATGGCTCGCCATCCGCCCCAATCCAGCGTGCTGGCGCGCTACCTCGCGTGGCTCGACGACGCGACCACCTCGCTGGTCACCGACGTCGGCTCCGGTCGTCGACACCAGCCCTACGAGGTCACCTTGGCCGCCGCGGTCGCGGGCCTCGATCGGATCGCCCAAGCTCCGCTGCTCATCGCGCTGGCAGGTGTCTACGCGACCATCGCCGCGTCAACCTACGTGGCGACGTCGACCATGGGAGCAACCAGCTGCGGCGCGAGCACCTGCGGCGGTGGTGGTGGCTGTGGCGGCGGCGGTGGCTGTGGT
>CBFGLP010000996.1:0-2251 GCA_965649595.1 uncultured Myxococcales bacterium
CGATCGACGAGGCGCCCATCGAGAAGCCGGCCAACACGTTGATCACGCGGTTGAGCTGCAGGCCGTTATCACCTCGCATGTCCGCGTTGATGTCGACGCCGAAGCTGCCGAGGAACAACCAGAACAGCGAGCCGAGACCGAGCAGCGCGAGGCCGACCACGCTCATTCCCATGACCGAGCCGCCACGGAACGCGATGCTCAGGGCCGGGGGCAAGCCCGTCCGAGCCGCCGCCGCCGTGCGGACGTTGGCCAGCGTGGCCACGCGCATGCCGAAGTAACCGGCCAGCGACGAGGCGAGCGCACCGATCACGAACGCGACCGCGACCATCGGGTCGGAGGTCGGCTCGTTGCGGTTGAGGATGTAAAGACCGACAGCGACGACGACCACGAAGATCGCGAGCACCGAGTACTCGGCGCGGAGGAAGGCCATCGCGCCGCGCTGGATCTGCGCCGCGATGTTCTTCATCCGCTCGTTACCCGGGTCGCGACCCTTGATCCACATCGACGTCGCGAGGGCGTAGATCAGCGCGAGGACGCCGGCTACGGGGATCGCGAGTAGCATTTGTTGGGGAGTCACGTTCGATTTCCTTGCCCCTCGAGGGGCTGACTTGGCTGACCGGGACGCCTAGTTGGGCGCCTCCGGGGTCGGGGAGAGGGAGCGATTGAACCGGTTCATGGCGGAGGCGAGACCCTCCGCCAGCAGACAAGTGAGGGCCTCGGCGGCCCGGTCGACGAGCTCGGGCACGAACGCCGCGTCCTCGCCGGAGAAGTCGGACAGCACCCAATGGCTGACGTCGCCGTGCCGCGGCCTGCCGATGCCCACGCGCACGCGAGCGAACTCGGCCGAGCCGAGGTGCTTGACCAGGTCGCGCAAGCCGTTGTGGCCCCCGTGACCTCCGCCGCGCTTGAGCCCCAGCCGACCAAACTCGAAGTCGAGCTCGTCGTGGACGACCACGATCCGCTCGACGCCGATTTGGTGAAAGTCGGCCGCCGCTCGCACGCTCTCGCCGCTGCGGTTCATGTAGGTCAGCGGCTCGAGCACCACGCAGCGACCGATCGGCGGGCGAGCGTGGATCGAGCAGGCGCGGCCCTTGAACTGGTTCTTCCAACCCGGCAGAGCAGGCGATGAGAGCTGCTCCACCCACCGCTCGGCGACCATGAAGCCGACGTTGTGGCGGTTGTTGGCGTACTCGGGCCCGGGGTTGCCGAGCCCGACGATCAGCCAGGTGGAAGAATCCGACATGCGTTCGCCTACTTCTTCTTGGCGGGCTTCTTCTCTTCGGTCGCGACGGCCTTGGCGACGCGCGGCGCCTCGACCTGAGCCACCACGATGTCCGGCGGCTCGAGCAGGCGCGCGTTGGGCAGGCTGAGGTCACTCATGCGCAGCGACTTGCCGGCGTCGAGCGGGGTGACGTCGACGACCAGCTTGACCGGGACCTCGGCCGGCTTGGCGGCGATCCGAACGGTCCGCAGCAAGGTCCGCAGCTTGCCGCCACCGACCACACCAACGGCGCGGCCGGTGTACTCGACCGGGATCTTGGTCACGATCTCGGACTCCGGATCGACGCGGAGGAAGTCGACGTGGAGGAACTCGTCGCGGAGCGGATCCGCTTGGAAGTCCGTCACCACGCACTGCTCGACGGTCGTCCCGCTGCTGCTCTCGACGGTCAGCGTGAAGAAGGTGTTGAGCTTGCGCTCCGGATCCATCGCCCTGCGGAGGTCTCGGGGGTTGATGGTGAGCAGCAGGTTGTCCTTGCCCTTGCCGTACATGACGGCGGGGAGCAGACCCTGCGATCGGAGCTTGCGAGCGGTGCCCTTGCCGGACTGCTCACGGACCTTGACGGTCAACTTGCCAAATGCGGTTTCGGTCATGGATGATGTCTCGTTGGTCCCGTGGGACCGATGTGCTCGTTGCTGCTCGAGTCGCATGCAGCGGCTCGGCAGCGGTGCTCGGGGGTCGGATAGGTGCCTGGTGGTCGCGAGGACCGGCTCGCCGCCGACGGGCCCGTTACTTGGCTCGGCTTCTACTTGGCCATGGCGGCATGGCCAAGGGCGTGCGGGGACAGGGTGTGTGAGTCGACTCTCGGACAACGACGTCGTCGGGATCGCGGCCTCAATACCCGCAGATCCCGACGTCAGCCCGACCGCGAAGATGATCCGAAGAACGCGCCTACCCTTCGGGGGGCGGCAGCGGCTCCTGGCACACGCCGATCTCGAGGATCGTGTACATCAGCACCAGCTCCTGCGGGCT
>CBFGLP010000997.1:0-2550 GCA_965649595.1 uncultured Myxococcales bacterium
GGCATGGAGGAGTGCGACGACGGCAACAACGTGTCGAACGACGGCTGCACGGACCTGTGCGCGGGCGAGTTCCCGCCCGCGTGCACGCAAGGGGTCGACCCCGGCAACGGCTCCCCCTGGGTCGTGTGCGAGGCGACCCCCGACGAGGCGTGGATCTCGGCCAACACCCAGGGCCAGTTCCATGCCGAGCTGATCTGTCAGGACCTCGGCTACGACACCGTCGGGCAGTGGGGCGGCACCTGTGGCAACGTATGTGGCTACTGCCAAGGCGCGACCAGCTGCGACTCGCCGGGCAGCAAGACCTTCGACAACGGCGCATGGAACGGGACCGGCAACTGCGGAGCCGACATGCTCGGGCAGATCCTCTGCCAAACGGTCATGTGGACTTGCATCAACAACTGATTTGGATGGAGGGAACGTCGCCCTTCCCTCTCCCCATCGATCCGAGCCGCGGCTAGCGGTACTCGGTCGCCTCGACGCCGAGATCGTTGACCCACGGGAAGGGATCGTTGCTGCTCGGCAGCGGATCGACGGGACCTCGCGCGCTGAGGTAGAGGGTCAGGGTCGAGAAGTCGATCAGCTCGGACAGCTGGCGCATGCGAGTGCGCGCGGACTCGAGCTCGAGCCGCACGCGATCGAGCTCGACGCGGATCTTCAGCGCCTCCTCGACGGTCTTGGCCTGCTTCAGCAGCAGCTCGAGCTGCTCGACCATCTGCTCGAGCACCAAGATCCGCGACTCGAGGTCGGTGTACTCGTCGGTCACGTCGTCGGCCCGCAGCGTCTTGCCGAGCACCACGCCGAGCGCCGAGAGCTGCTCGATCGCGTCGAACAGGCGCTCCGCCGGCAGGCGCAGCGTGATCTGGTAGTTGTAGCGATACTCGATCCAACCGCCGTAGCGGTCCGGCAGGCTCTCGGCGAGCTCGATGGCCGCGTCGAGCTCGAACACCGCGACCTGCAAGCTCGCCGTGTAGACGATCTGCCGGCCCTCGTCGTCGGGCTCGTCCGTGCTGGTGCGCTCGTTGGCCGCCGCGTCGTTGCCGGCTACGTCGACGGGCTCGAGCATGACCGGGGCCGCAGCCTCTGCCGGCGCCACGGCCCCGGTGGCGACTTGTTTGGAGAACTCGCGAGCCTCCTTCTTGCGAGCCTTGTCGCGCTTGCCCCCGAGCTTGCCCGCTCGACCTGGGGAGGACGACGTGATCGTGACTTCGTCGTAACTCGGCGCTGGGGCTAGCGGCGCGAGGTCGTCCTCGAACTCGTACATGATCTCGCCCCCCATCGCGTCACCCTCGTACGAGCAGGTACCCGCGACGCAGATCAGGCCAGGATCACAACCACCACCCGGCGTGCACGAGCACCCCGCAGAGCCGATCGGACACTCGAGCACCATGCCCGCGACGGCCAGCTCGGTCCGGCTCGTGCCCGCTCCGACCTGCAAGCAAGCGAGCGGCAGAGCCAGCAACACGCCGGCGGCCAGGCGACGCAGAGGAGCGAGGGCTCGGGCAAGTGCCATGGTCGAACACTAACACCCGGCTGGGGTAAAAGATCTCCTCGCGTGCCCCATGCCGAAGCGCGAGGGGCTGCTCATTGCGAGCTGCAAGCCGCCGCGTTCCCGGCCCGGTACAGCTCGCTGCGTGCATCCTCGACCTGCTGGGCGTGAAGGTGGCTCGGGCCGAGCGCACGCCCGAAGATCGCTGCAGCCTCGTCGACGTGGCGCAGCGCCTCGTCGAAGCGGCGCTGCTTGGTCAGCGCGAGCCCGATGTCGAGCATGCTCTGCGCGGTGTCCGGGTGCCGCGCCCCGAGCACGCGGACTCGGATCTCGAGCGCCTCTCGGTAGCGCGCGAGCGCTACGTCGAGCTCGCCACGCGAGTAATGGACGTCGCCCATGTTGTCGAGCACGCGCGCGACCACGCCGTGCTCGCGCCCGAAGGTGTGCTCGAAGATCGCGTAGCTCTGGTCGAAGTGGCGCAGCGCGTCGTCGAGCGCCATCACTCGCCCTCGTCGGGAAGGATCGCGGGTGAGCGCGAGCAAGAGCTCGTCCATCGTCGCGAAACGATCGTCGGCCTCGGGCGAGAGCCCGCGCAGGACGACGCCGCGCAGCCAGCTCGGGACCGCGCTCGCCCGTGGCTCGGGTCGCGGCTGGCCCTCGACGATCACCGCGGCCAGCTCGACGATGGTCTTGCCCACGAAGGGCCGCTCGGCGTAGAGCGCCTCGTAGAGCGTGACGCAGAAGCTGAACTGGTCGGAGCGTGCGTCAGCCTCGTGACCAGCGAACTGCTCCGGGGCCATGTACGCGGGCGTCCCGAGCCCGTTGCCGAGCTTGGTCAGCGTGCCAGCGAAGGGGCTGTCATCGACCGAGCTGCTCGACTCGGGCTCGACCAGCGTGCTCGGGTCGAGCGGCCCCGACGAGGTCGGGAGCTGCTCGACCGTGCGCACGAGCCCAAAGTCCATCACGACGACGCGGCCGTCCCTGCCGATCATCACGTTGTCGGGCTTGAAGTCGCGGTGCACGAACCCGCGCGCGTGCGCGGCCGAGAGCCCCCGGCCGGCCTG
>CBFGLP010000998.1:0-2026 GCA_965649595.1 uncultured Myxococcales bacterium
GGATCTTCCATGACGAAGACGAGATCGTCACGCCGGCGCACGAGCTCGAGGACGGCAAGGACTTCGTGCCGACCCCGCGACCGATCCTGTTTGGCCACCACTTCACCTCGGTCGCCGGGGCGGCGCCGATCATCGGCCCCTGCGTGGCGGCCTACTGGGGCTGGCTCCCGCCCCTGCTATGGGTGGTGGTCGGCGCGGTGCTGATGGGGGCCGTGCACGACTTCGGGGCGCTGGTCGTCAGCGTGCGCGAGAAGGGCCGCTCGATCGCAGACATCGCGGCCAACGTGATCAACGGCCGCGTCCGGCTGATGTTCCTGTGCTTCATCATGGTGCTCAGCTGGCTGGTGCTGGCCGTGTTCGCGATGGCGATCGCGGGGCTCTTCACCAGCGTCCCGAGCTCGGTGCTGCCGGTCAACATCTCGATCGTGGTCGCGCTGATCATCGGCTGGCTGCTCTACCGGCTGAAGGTCGAGGCGCTGATCCCCTCGTTGATCGCGTTGGTGGTGCTCTACGCGTTCGTGTGGGTCGGGGTCGAGGTGCCGGTCGACCTGATGGCGTACGGGCTGACCCGCGAGCAGACCAACCTGACGTGGATCATCGCGCTGTTCGTGTACTCGGCGATCGCCAGCTTGCTGCCGGTGTGGTTGCTGCTGCAGCCGCGCGACTACGTCAACAGCCACCAGCTGATCGTCGGGCTCGGGCTGATCTTCGTCGGGCTGTTCGTCGCGCGCCCCGAGTTCGACGCGCCCGCGCTGCGGACCGGCGGCGACGATGCGCCGCCGATCTTCCCGATCCTGTTCGTGACGATCGCTTGCGGGGCGATCTCGGGCTTCCACGGCCTGGTCTCGTCGGGCACGACCTCCAAGCAGCTCGACAAGCTGAAGGATGCCCGGCTGATCGGCTACGGCAGCATGCTCGGCGAGGCCGCGCTGGCCGTGGCGGCGACGATGGCCGCGGTCGCGGGCATCGGCCTGGTCGGCTTCTGCGTGCTGCCGAGCCACGGGGAGGTCGGTGATCTGAGCTGGGCGGTCTACTACGACAGCTGGGCCCACGCGTCGGGCAACCAGGCCGCCGCGTTCGTGCTCGGCGGCGGGGCGTTTTTGCAGAAGCTCGGGTTTGCCCCCGAGCTGGCTCGGACGCTGATCGCCGTGCTGGGGATCTCGTTCGCCTCGACCTCGCTCGACACCGCGGCTCGGATCGAGCGCTTTATTGTAGCGGAGATCGGCGAGGCGCTCGGGATCAAGCTGCTGACCAACCCCTACGTCGCGACGGTGATCGCGATCGTGCCGGGAATCCTGCTCGCGACGGTGTCGGTGCCCGACGCGAGCGGGACCGTGCGCGAGGCCGGGTGGGTGCTGTGGCCGGTGTTCGGGGCGAGCAACCAGATGATCGCGGCGCTGATCCTGCTGGTGCTCGCGCTCTACTACTGGCAGCGGCGGCGGCCGGTGCTGCCGCTGGTGATCCCGATGCTCTTCGTGACGGCGGTGACGCTGATCTCGTTGCTGCTCCACCTGATGGGCTTCTGGCAGCAGAGCAATTGGCTGCTGTTCGGGCTCACAATCTTGCTGACCAGCTTGATCCTGTGGATGAGCGCGGAATCGCTGGCGGTGTTCGTGCGACTGGTTCGCGAGCGTCGAGCGATCGCGGCCGCAGGAAAGTAGGTCTGATCCGGGGCGAGTCCGGGCGATCTGCTCCGGTCGGTCGGCATGTGGCCCGCTGCGGCCGCATACCGCTTCAGTGCCCACGAAGCGCCGTTCTTGCGGGGGCGGGTACGAACGCCGGGCTGTGTCTGGAGCGAGAGACCGGGAGGTTTCGGTCGTTCTCGTGCACTCGCATACGCGATCGCCCTTGCGTGCCCAGCCGGCAGTTGGGAGACTCGCGCCCCAACAGCGGAGGCCGTGAGTGTCGAGCCACTACGTTCTCAAGATCCAGTACGTCAACAAACCCCCGGAGACCCGCAACATCGGAGCTCGGGTCACGACGATCGGGCGCGAGGCTGGGGACATCGTCCTCGGTGATCCGCAAT
>CBFGLP010000999.1:0-2239 GCA_965649595.1 uncultured Myxococcales bacterium
TCGAAGCCGGCCACCCAGGTCGCGACCGCGACCATCATGATCGCCGGGACTGCAAAGCCCTCGAGCCCGCCCGTGACCGCCACCCATGCGCCGGCGGGTCCGAGCGCCAGCGCGACGCCGAGCACCAGGTGGGCGGCGGACGAGAAGCGCTTGAACAGGCTGTAGCCGCACACGATCACCAGGCAGAGCGGCGAGAAGGCCAGCGCGACCGGACCGAGGGCAGCGCTCGCACCCACGAACAGCGCCGCCGCCAGCAGGGTCAAGACCCACGCCGCGCGCAGCGAGATCTTCCCGGCTGGCAGCTCGCGCTCGCGCGTGCGTGGGTTCTCGGCGTCGATCCGACGATCGACGATCCGGTTGAAGCCCATCGCGGCCGTGCGGGCGCCAGTGAACGCGAGCACGATCCACACGAGCTCGACCAGCGTCATGCCGTCACCGTCGCCGAGGCCCGCGAGCGAGGCTCGGTGCGCTAGCACGCCGGAGGCGAGCGTGAAGGGCAGGCCGAAGATCGTGTGGCTGAGCCGGACCAGGCTCGCGTAGTGGACCAGCGTCGTCCACAGGCCCATGGGGGGAGAAGGCGCGCTCGTCGAGTCCGCCATGCGCGGGCAGGGTAGCGCGCACCAGCTCAGTCGGGCAGGGACCAGTCCAGTGGGGGCTTGCCGAACCGCTCGAGCGCCGCGTTCGCGCTGGAGAAGGGCCGGCTCCCGAAGAAGCCCGCGTTGGCCGAGTAGGGCGAGGGGTGAGCGCCGACGACGATCGCGTGGCGGCCTTGGGCGCTCTCGATCAGCGGCAGCTTGGCCTGCGCCGGCTTGCCCCACAGCATGAACACCAGCGGATCCGACCGCTCGGCCAGCACCTCGATGATCCGATCGGTGAACGTCTCCCAGCCCTTCTTGCGGTGCGAGTTTGGCTCGTGCGCACGAACCGTGAGCACGGTGTTGAGCAGCAGCACGCCGCGATCGGCCCACGCCTCGAGGCAGCCGTGGTCGGGCGGCGCGACCCCGACGTCGTCGTGGAGCTCCTTGTAGATGTTGCGCAGCGAGGGCGGCAGCTTGACCCCGCGGCGGACCGAGAACGCCAGCCCGTGCGCTTGGCCGTCGTCATGGTAGGGGTCCTGACCGAGCAGCAGCACGCGGACCCGCTCGAAGGGCGTGTGCGCGAGCGCGTTGAAGACCTCATCTGCGGGCGGATATACGGGGTGCTGCGCTCGCTCGCCAGCCACGAACGCGCGCAGCCTGGCGAAGTAGGGCTTGTCCAGCTCGTCGCCGATTACGGGCAACCAGCTCGCGGGGATGTCACCGAAGGGGATGGTCATGGGGTCGCGCTCGGTCTGGTGTAGCCAAACGCAACTTGATCCCGCACTTCTCTGCGATCAGAGCCCCCGTTCTTCGCGCACGATCGTGGCTGCGCGAAAGCCAGCCATCGTCTGCTGTTCGTCCCACACATAACGAAAGCCCGTGGCCTTCACGAACGCGCTGGAGTCGACGACCACCGGGTGCTTGAGGTGCGAGACTGCGCCCTTGGGCAGCCGCGGCAGCCCGAACTTGCCGAGCGCGCGTGGGACCAGCCGCTCGGGCATCGGCACCGCCGTGCGCCCCGTCGCCTGGCAGAGGATCGAGAGCGGGATGGGAGGCGGACCCGCGACGTTGAACACTCCGGCGATCTCCGACTCGGCCGCCACCACGATCGCCGCGGCCGCGTCGTCCTCGTGCATCACGTGGAAGAGCGGATCGAAGCCCATCACCATCGGCACTCGCGGCCCAGCCAGGAAGCTCGCCAGCGTCCCGCGCCCGCTCGGGCCCAGCGCGTACACGCAGCGCAGCACGACCGTGCGCATCTGCTTGCAGGTCCACAGCGCTCGGCTGGCGTAGAGATCCGCGGCGACCAGATCGGCGAGCTCGGGGAAGGTCGAGACCGCCAGCGGTGGCTCGTCCTCGGTGCGATAGAGCGGCGCGTCCGCGGCCGCGCCGTAGATCGTGTGGCGCCCGACGAACACCGCCTCTTTGACGCCGAAGTCGTTGCAGTACTGGAAGACCGCCTGGGTGCCGCGGAGGTTGACGCGGTAGCGCTTCTCGGTGCTCGCGTCGAAGTGCGTGACCGTGGCCATGTGGATGACCACGTCGGGCCGGTGCACGCGGAACACGTCGGCCGCCGGCCGCTTGCGCACGTCGGTCTGAAAGATCTTCACGCCCCGCGGCGCGCCTTGCCACGCCCGCACGTCGATGCCCAGCACCTCGTG
>CBFGLP010001000.1:0-3132 GCA_965649595.1 uncultured Myxococcales bacterium
CCCGGACTCGGGCGGGCAGGGGGTGAGGGGTCCCCGTCATGGCTTTGCCGGGACGGGGAGAGCCCCCTCCGGTAGGGTAAAGGACCGGCCACGGTCCCTCTATCAAACCAGCAGCTAGGCCCAAAACGAGCGCGTCAGCGCTTGATTTGGGACTAGAGTCGCTGCGATGACCGACGCGCTCGACCCCTGGCCGGACAACCACCTGCCCACGCTCGAGGCCTCGCGCGTGCGCCTGCGCTGGCTCGAGCAACGCGACGTGCCTGCGCTCTTTCGCGTGTTCTCGAACCCCGAGGTCATGACCTATTGGAGCCGCCCGCCGATGACGGGCGTCGGCGAGGCCGAGCAGCTGCTCGCGCAGATCCACGAGCTCTACGCGACCCGCTCGCTCACGCAGTGGGGCGTGGCGCTGCGCGAGAGCGACGAGGTGATCGGCACCTGCACGCTCGCGGGGATCGATCGCTCGAACCAGCGAGCCGAGCTGGGCTTCGCGCTCGGGCGCGAGCACTGGGGGCACGGCTACATGCAGGAGGCGGTGTCGCGGCTGCTCGAGTTTTGCTTTGGCCCGCTCGGGCTCGCCCGGCTCGAGGCGGACGCCGATCCTCGCAATGAACGATCCCTACGGCTGCTCGAGCGCTTCGGGTTCGTGCGCGAGGGTTTTGCCCGCGAGCGCTGGCGGGTGGGCGGTGAGGTGCAGGACGCGGTGCTGCTCGGGCTGCTGGCGCGGGAGTGGGTCTGCTTGCCGGGGGAGTGAGCCCCTCATGCTCCTCCGGGGTCGGCGCCGCATGCATTCGAGCAGGAACAGGCGAGCTTGCCTGGTTCGATATTGCATGATTGGCTTTGGGTGCTGGTACGCCGATCCAGATAATGGGCAACCAGCACGTGTATGGGGTGGGACCCCGCAAACATGCATGTTGGCGCGATTGGATTTTAAATGAGCACCCGGCATGCGTGCCGGGTTCAACCCAGAATATCCGCCGGTTGCGCACTCCCGATCGACGTGCAATGGTGGGGGCCGGATGAAGTACGACCGCATGGTGATCGGCTACCACGGCTGCGACGAGAGTGTCGCACGGGCCATCTTGGCGGGTGAGACCATTCGGCCCAGCGAGAACGACTACGACTGGTTGGGGCACGGCATCTACTTCTGGGAGTTCGGGCTCGACCGGGCGATCGAGTGGAGCAACGCGAAGGTGACCCGCAATGGTGGAAAGGCCGCAGTGATCGGGGCGGTGATCCAGACGGGGAATTGCTTCGACCTCCTCGACACCCGCTATGTCACCGATCTCAAAACAGCCTATTGGGCTTGGTCTCGTGAGACCCGCGGCATGGGACTGAAGAACAACGGGTTGGCTCGGCGGGACTGTGCATTCCTCAACTGGTACTTCCGGCGTTCCACGGATCGTGGAGTGTCGTTCGATACCGTTCGCGGTGCGTTCCTCGAAGGGAAGCCTCTTTACCCAACCTGCGGTTTTTTCGACAAGTCACACATCCAAATCGCGGTTCGGAATCCCAAGGCCATCCTCGGGGTCTTTCGAGCCAATATCGAGGAAACCTCAAGCTTTGATCGACCACTGCCGAGGAACTCGACATGACACGAAGGAAGATGAGCGATAAACCGAGCTCCCAGCTCCGCGGACAGACCGTCCGCGAATCACACTTGCTGTCCACTCCACCTCTTCCCCATGCTGCGGTGCACGCACAAATCCTCGAAGATCTGCGCAATATGACGAAGGCGGAGTTTCGCCAGAGCATGGTGGACGCCGGAATTCTGTATCCCGATGGGACATTGACGCCACCTTATCAGCCGGAGGGCTACGACCGAGAGAAGGCGGCCAGGAGGATGAATCCCAAGCGGCTACGAGGCAAGCGTGGGTCAGCAGCCGGGTAACGATCTAACGAGACGGACACGCTTCGGCGCCTCGCTAGTGGATAATGGCTACCGAGAAATGAAAGGGCGCGGACCAAGTCCGCGCCCTTTCGTTTGCAGCGACCGCGCCTCAGCTACACCCGGAGGTCCCGCCACAGGTCACGCACTTGAGGCACGACCCGTTGCGCACGAGCGTGAAGCTCCCACAAGAGTCGCAAGCGTCGCCCTCGTACCCCTGCATCCGCGCGCGCCGGACCTGCTCGCCGAGCGCCGCCTGGGCCTGCAGCTCGTCGTGCCGCCCGTTGCCCGCCGCGACGATCACCTCCGACGAGGACGACGCCCCCTTGCCGCCCGTGACGACGGAGAACCCGGCCGAGGCCGGCCCGGCGCCGACGTGCTCGGTGCGGTCCTCGACCTCGATCTTCCCTTGCCCGGTCGCGCCGAGGAACAGGTGCGTCGACCTCGGCACGTCGGTGGTCAGCTTGAGCGGCCCGGGGGTCACGACGCGCTCCGAGATGACCTCCTCGTCGCGGTACTCGACCTCGTCGTCGCCGGTCGCGTCGGGGTGGAGGTCCTCCGGCAGGACGTGGGCGAGCTCGGTCTGGCCGAGGTAGGAGATCGCCAGCTCGCGGAAGATGTAGTCGATGATCGAGGTCGACATCTTCACGTGCGGGTGACCGGTGACGATGCCGTTGGGCTCGAAGCGGGTGAACACGAACGCGTCGACGTACTCCTCCAGCGGGACGCCGTACTGGAGGCCGAGGCTGATCGCGATCGCGAAGCAGTTCATCAAGCTGCGGAAGGCGGCGCCCTCCTTGTGCATGCCGATGAAGATCTCGCCGAGCGAACCATCCTGGTACTCGCCGGTGTGGATGTAGACCTTGTGGCCGCCGATGGTCGCCTTCTGCGTGTAACCGCCGCGGCGGTCGGGCATGCGCCGGCGCTTGGCGAGGTAGCGGTGGACGATCTTCTCGGTGACCTTCTCGATCACCTGCGGCTGCGTGGTCGCCAGCGCGTCGCCCATGTCGTCCTCGGCCTCGACCGCGAGCGCGGAGGAGAGCGGCTGGCTCAGCTTGCTGCCGTCGCGGTAGAGGGCGTTGGCCTTGAGCGCGTACTTCCACGAGGCGACGTAGACGCTCTCGACCTCGCGCACGCTGGCGTCGCTCGGCATGTTGATGGTCTTGCTGATCGCGCCCGAGAGGAACGGCTGGGCGGCGGCCATCATGCGCACGTGCGCCATCGGGGCGATGTAGCGGGTGCCGTAG
>CBFGLP010001001.1:0-5912 GCA_965649595.1 uncultured Myxococcales bacterium
GCCGAGCCTGCGCAGCTGCTCGGGGTCTCGGCCACGGTGATCATCGAGCGTGGCACGCTCAACCGCGAGATCTGCGGGATCATCGAGAGCGTCGAGGACGGGCTCGCCGATCACGACGCGTTGATCGCCACGGTCGTGATCGTGCCGGCGTTGATGGCCCTCGCGCAGCGCAAGACCAGCCGCATCTTCCAGGAGCTGACGATCCCCGAGATCCTCCAGCAGGTGCTCGAGGAGGGGCTCGGGCCGTACGAGCGCAGCATCGACACCGAGTTCTTGGCGGGCAGCTACACGGCCCAGGAGTACACGGTCCAGTACCAGGAGACCGATCTCGACTTCGTGCATCGGTTGATGGAGGAGTACGGGATCGGCTACCGCTTCAAGCACGAGGGCGGCAAGGAGACGCTCGTGCTGTTCGACAGCGACGCGGCGTTCGTCGACCTCAGCTCGTACGGCAACGACGAGGGCGTGCTGCCGATGGTCCAGACCGGCGGCAGCCCAGGCATGCGCGAGGACGTGCGCGAGTTCCAGCGCGAGTCCAAGCTGCGCCCGACGGTCGCGCGGACGACCGTGTTCGACTGGCTCGCGCCGACCGAGCTACAGGACGCCGAGAACACCGAGGTCACCGACGTCGGCACGCCCAACGGCGCCGAGCTCTCGCCCGAGCGCGAGGACTACGAGCACGAGGAGCCGAGCACCTTGTTCGGCTACCGCACGCAGGGGCTCGACTTCGGCGCGGTCGAGAACCAGGTCAAGCTGCGCCGCAAGCTGCACCAGCGCGACGCGGTCCGCTTCATCGGGATGACGACCGCGACGCAGCTCTCGCCCGGGTCCAAGTTCGAGCTGCTCGATCACCCGCAGCCCGAGTTCGATGCGGGCTATCTGGTCGTCGCGGTCGAGCACGCGGCCGGCGACTTCGCCAACCCGCGGGTGCCGAGCGAGGCCTACACCAACCGGATCGAGTGCCTGCCGATCGCGGTCGAGTGGCGGCCGGATCGTCGGACCAAGCGGCCGCGGATCGCCGGGGTCCAGACCGCGACGGTCGTCGGACCCTCGGGCGAGGAGATCCACACCGACGAGCACGGCCGCATCAAGGTCCAGTTCCACTGGGATCGCCGCAAGCAGTACAACGAGGAGGCGTCCTGCTTCGTGCGCGTGGTCCAGCCCTGGTCGGGTAATGGCTGGGGCTTCGTGTTCCTGCCTCGGATCGGCATGGAGGTCGCGGTGACCTTCGTCGACGGCGATCCGGATCGGCCGATCGTGACCGGCTGCCTCTACAACGGCGCCAACGCGACGCCCTACCCGCTGCCCGACGAGAAGACCAAGAGCACGATCAAGTCGGACAGCTCGCCGGGCGGCGGCGGGTTCAACGAGCTGCGCTTCGAAGACGCGGCCGGGTCCGAGGAGATCTACATCCACGCGCAGAAGGACTTCAACGAGGTCGTGCTCAACGACCACAACACGACGGTCGGCAACAACCAGACCAACAACGTCGACGTCGACCAGACCCAGACCGTCCACGGCAACCAGAGCGAGACCGTCGACGGCAACCAGGACATGACCGTCGGGGGCAACCGCACGGTCCACGTGGTCGGCAACTTCGACGAGACGGTCGACGGGACCGAGACCCGCAAGGTCACCGGCGACGTGAGCGAGACGTTCAGCGCGAACGAGACCCGGACGATCACCGGCAATCAGGACGAGACGATCTCGGGCAGCGTGACGCGGACGATCACCGGCAGCGTGACCGAGAGCGTGACCGGCTCGCTCTCGCAGACGATCACCGGCGGGGTCTCGTGCACGACCCCGGCGACCTACGAGGTCACGGCGGCCGGCGGCATCACGATGACCGCGGCGGCCGGCATCAAGATGGTCGCCCCGGGCGGCTTCCAGGTCGTCGCGCCGGGCGGCACGACCACGGTCGACTCGTTCTTCGACAAGCACGGGGGCAAGAGCGCGGACGCGTTCGGGTTCAAGCTCTCGATCGCCGGCATGAAGGTCGACATCGTCGCCGCGCTGGCGCTCGGCCTCGTCAACAACAAGGTCGACGTGGTCGCGATGAAGATCGACATCGCCGGGGCGGCGATGAAGGCGGGCCGCCAGGCGACGATCAATTCGCTGGGCATGGCCTTGCAGCAGGGCTACGTCAACCTCCACCTGTTCGGCCTGATCTCGCTGGTCTAATGAGCCAAAAGCTGCTCGGTACTCTCATCATCGTCGCGCTCGTGCTCGGCAGCCTCGCGCTCGCGTTTGGACCCGAGCTGCTGCGCGCACGCAAGCGCAGCGCGCTGCTGCGCGAGGGCAACGACGCGATCGCTACGATCGCTCGGCTCGACGAGACCGGCAACGTGTACAACGACCAACCGGAGGTCCGCGTGACGCTGGTGGTTCGGCCCGAGGGGGTCGAGCCCTACCAGGCCGAGGTGATCGTGGTGCTCTCGGCGGTCGAGCTGATCAACTACCAGATCGGCGCCGAGGTCCCGGTCAAGTACGACCCGCACGAGCCCAGCGAGGTCGCGCTAGCCGGCACACCGACGCCCAAGCTCGTCGCCCCGGCCCCGGAAGCTGCTCGGCCATGAAGGTCATCAAGCCCGGCAAGCTCGGCGTGCTGAGCCGCTGCTTCGAGCACGAGCGGCGCTTCTACATGGGCGTCTCGGTGCTGATGTTCGTTCCGCTCGGGGCCGACAAGGAGCCGACGCTGCTGCCCGAGGTCGGGATGTGGAGCTTCGTGGCCGAGCGGATGGGCAAGGACGCGGTGCTCGACGCCGGGGTGCCGAAGTCGCGCGGCGAGTTCCTGATCCACGGCCTCGCGTTCACTCGCGAGGGTTGGCCGCAGACCGGCATCGCCGTGCGGGCCCGCGTGGGCGCGCGGGAGAAGATCCTCCACGTGCTCGGGGATCGCTACTGGCGGGGCTCGACGGCGAGCGAGCCGCAGCCGTTCACGAGCATGCCGATCGACTGGGCCCACGCGTTCGGCGGGCCGAGCTTTGCCCATAACCCGCTCGGCAAGGGCGCGGACGAGGTCGACCTCGAGGGCACCAAGGTCCGCTTCCTGCCCAACGTCGAGCTGCCGCGCGAGCACGTCCAGAGCCCGCGCCAGCGGCCCGAGCCGGCTGGGTTCATGCCGCTCGACATCAGCTGGCCACAGCGGACCAAGCTGGCCGGCACCTACGACGCCGACTGGCTCGAGAACCACTTTCCGGGGCTCGCCCGCGACGTCGACTGGGGGATCTTCAACATCGCGCCGCGCGACCAGCAGATCGAGGGCTGGTGGCAGCCGGGCGATCGCTACGAGCTCGAGAACCTGCACCCCGACAAGCCGCTGATCACGGGCGAGCTACCGGACTTTCGTGCGCGGGTGTTCGTCAGCCGCAAGCACCGTGGCCCCGAAGCGCTCGACGAGGTCGAGCTGAGCTTGCAGACGCTGTGGTTGTTCCCCGACGCCGAGCGGGCGGTGCTGATCTTTCAGGGCTCGACGCGCGTGCGCGAAGAAGACGGGGCCGACATCGCCCACCTGGTCGTCGCGGCCGAGCGCCACGCAGAGCCGCGCCCGCTCGAGCACTATGTCGGCGCGCTGCTGGCCCGGCTCGACAAGGACAAGGGTGGGGTGGCGTCGCTGCGCGAGCGCGAGCTGCTGCCCGACAACCTTCCGAAGCCGGACAAGCCCGAGATGGCCGAAGATCTCGAGCTCAGCGCGAGCGAGGGGCTCTTGCAGCAGAACCTCTACCGCAAGGCCGAGCAGGAGTTCGAGAAGTCGCGCGCGTTCGTGGCCAGCTTCGGGCTCGACCCCGACGTACACGGCCCGCCGAAGCCTATCCCGCCGGGCCCGCCACCTTCGATCGAGGAGCTCCCTGACCTGTTCGAGAAGCTGATGGCCGAGGTCGAGCAGGTCAAGCAGACGCAGGAGGCCGAGCTGGCCGCGAACAAGGCCCGCGCTGGCAAGATCGCCGACGAGTCCGGCATCGAGGGCTTCGACGCCGAGGTGTTGCGTCGTGAGCAAGAGGAGACCCCGGTCGGTCCGCCGACCTTCACCGCTGATGGCCAGCGGGCACTGCTGGCGGCGATCGCCGCGGACTCGCGCCGGCAGGGCACGGTGATCGACGAGATCGAAGAGATGATCGTCGACGAGCAGCTCTACGCCCGCTGGAAGGACGCCGAGAACAAGCTGCGCGAGGCTTATCTTCGGACCGCGCACCTGCAGAGCCCCGCTCCGCCGATGGACGCCACATTGACCGAGGCCTGCCGCGCGCGGGTGCTCGACGCGATCGCAAAGGGCGAGCCGTTCTCGACGCTCAACCTGACCGGCGCCGATCTGCGCGACATGAACCTCGCGGGCGCCGATCTCTCGGGCGCGTTCCTCGAGAGCGCGCGGCTCGATCGCGCCGACCTGCGCGGGGCCAAGCTCGGCCGCGCGGTGCTGGCCCACGCGTCGCTGGTCGGGGCCAAGCTCGACGAGGCGATCTTGACCAACGCCAACCTCGGCAAGGCCAAGCTGATCGAGTGCTCGCTCGATCGCGCCGCGCTCGACGAGGCGATCCTCGTCGAGGCCGAGCTGACCTCCGCGACTCTCCGTGGCGCCAAGCTGGTCGGGGCCGACCTGGGCAAGGCCAAGTTCGACAACACCGACGCGAGCGAGATCGATGGGTCCGGCCTCAACCTGCTCGACAGCGATCTGCGCGGCGTCGATCTGCGCGAGGCCACGCTGACCCGCGCCAACTTCCTGCGCTGCCGGCTCGACGGCGTCGACCTGGCGGGCGCGTGGCTGGAGTCGTGCACGTTCTTGGGCTGCCAGGCGCGCGGGGCCAACTTCATGGGCGCGACGCTGACCAACGCCCGCTTCGTCGAGGCCTGCGTGCTCGACGAGGCGACGTTCACCGAGGCGCAGATGCCCGGCTGCAACCTGCGGGGCAGCTCGATGATCGGCTGCGAGCTGCGGCGAGCGGTGCTCGACGACGCCGACCTGTGCGAGTGCAACCTGCGTGGGGCCAAGCTCTACCAGTGCGTCGCTCGGCGGGCTCGCTTCGACAAGGCCGACCTCGAGGGCGGCGAGCTGATGTCGGCCAACCTGATGCACGCCTCGCTCGCGCGGGCGATCATTCGCGGCGCGGACTTTCGCGGGGCCAACCTCTACGGCGCCGACATGGCCCGGGTGCAGACCGACGCGCGGGTGATGCTCGACGAGGCGCTGCTGATCAAGGTCCGCGTCAACCCGCGCTGGCAGGAGCAGGAGGACGATGAACAGGCCAGCTGACGCGAACGAGCTCGGCCGGTTGGTCCGCGCGGGGGAGACCCTCTCGGGCCTCGATCTGTCCGGCCGCGACTACTCCGGCGCCGTGATCGGTGGCGGGGTGTTCGAGAGGGTCGACTTTCGTGGCGCCACGCTGACCGGCGCCAACATCCGCGAGTCGATCTTCATCGAGTGCAAGCTCGACGAGGCCCAGCTCGACGGGGCCGACCTCCACCAGGCGATCTTCGGCCAGTGCAGCCTCGCCGGGGCCTCGCTCGCGGGCGCCCGGCTGACCGCGACCAAGCTCGACGCCGCGGTCGCGCCCGGCCTCGACCTGCGCGGCGCGGATCTGCGGGCGACCGCGTTTACGCGCGGCAAGCTGAGCGGCGCGCTGTTTCAGGCGGCCAAGCTCGAGCGCACGGCGTTCCTCGACTGCGACGTGGCGGGGATCGACGTGTCGAGCACCAAGCTGATCGCGGTCACGCTGCTGGCCGCCGATCTGCGCGAAGCCAAGCTGAGCGGGGCGGTGTTCGAGCGCGCGACTCTGATCAAAGCCAAGCTGTCCGGGCTATGCTTGCGCGGCATGAGCTTCGCCCACACGCAGTTCACCGACGGCGAGCTCGAGGGCTGCGACCTGCGTGAGGCCGACCTCCGGCAAGCCAACTTCAAGGGCGCCAAGCTGGCCCGC
>CBFGLP010001002.1:0-5125 GCA_965649595.1 uncultured Myxococcales bacterium
GATCGGGTTGGTGGAAATACTCGCAGCGGGCAGGCAGCCCAACAGGAACGAGCCCAACAGGAACGAGCCCAACAGGAACGAGCCCAACGCTGCTAGCCCATATTTGTGCGTCGATTTCATGCGATCTCTCCCGTCGACAGCCAAGTCGACGCTTTGATTTGATGTACTTGCTTCGGGGCCTCATCGTGCTTTAGCCCGGGTACCACGCGCGCGTAGGTAGCGATGACGAGCGGCTCGAGGGCCCAATCAGGCATGCCCTCCAGCGCCTTCTTCTGCGAGCGCCCGCCGCCGATGCACGCCATCGCGTAGGAGACCGTGCGTGCGCGTACCGCCGGATCCACGGCGCTGGCGAGCGGAGGCAAGGGGACCCGATACCGCCTGGCCGGGAGGCCGCTCGTCTCCAGCATCGCTGGGAGCTTGTCCCGCACGATCTCATCGAGCTGCGCGGCGAGATCCAGCGTGAGATCCGACTTGAGGAGCATGACCGCCTCGATGACGTCGGTGTTCACCCCGATCCCGGACACCTCGTACTCCACCCGTACATCCTCGACCCGGGCCTCGGCCGCGACGGCGCCGAAGCTCACGGTCGACTTCAGGTCGACGCCATGAGCGACCAGGCTGATCCGCAGGCCGTTGCCTTCGCGTATGGCATAGGGGAAGTTGACGTTTGCGACTGGAATGTACACGTCGTTCGACGCGATCGCGTCGAAGTAGAAGCCGAGGCCGGCGACGCTGCTGCTCGCCTCGAACAGCCCGCCGAGCTGAATGTCCGCCGCGGCTTTGAGCGAGATTGCGCGAAAGGTGACGGAGAATTCGGTCATGGTGTCGCCCCGCTGGTGGTCAGAATTGCAGCCAATTCGACGCCTCGCTCACATGCGCTGGCGTCGGTGAGCTCGCCCCACCGGTGTGGGCCAAGTAGAGCTTTTGGACCTCGGCGCGACGCACCTTTGTCCAACGTCCGTTCTTGCCGATGCGCGCGAGCGTATCTTGCAAGGACAGCTTCGCCGCGATCGACTGCATCACGAATCGCCGCTCGGCCGCTTCCTGCAGCGTGTCTGCGATCGGCGCGGTCGACAGATCGACGATTGTCGGCTGGAGCAGCTCGGCCGCCGCGGGGGTCTGCAGCTGCGCGATCAATCCGGCGACCAGCTTGGTCCGCACCGAATAGAGCTTGTTGTGGGCGTCGATGTCGAACTTTCCGAGCACCGGAAATTCCCGCAGCACGCCAGCGAGCTCTTTTCGGCCCAGACCAATCGACTCGATCTGGTAGCTGACCCGCATCCCGCTCGTCTCGACGTGCGCCGCGAGCAGCCCAATGTTGAGATCCGCGGCGCCTTCGAAGGCCGTGAAGGTCAGCGCCATGCGCAGACCAATGCCCCAAAACGTCTTGATCACGATCGCGCCGGGATCCTCGGAGAAGGCCCAGAGCCCGACTTGGGTCTCCAATACCATCATCGAGTGATTCACGGTCGTATGCGCGGAAAACGCTGGACCGATGCCGAGGCGAGCGTAGACCTCGGCGCTGCGTACCCGCGACTTCGTCTCCGTGTCCCAAACTGGCTTTCCGGCATCGTCGACCTCGACTGCGGGGCGCGGCACCGGAAACGCGTTTGGTTTTCCTACGATATCGACGAGATGAACCAAGCGGCCATCTTGGAGCGCCGGATTGATCGGAAATTCTGCCACGTCACGCCCTCCCCGATGGGGCTACCACGCGGGGAAGTCGCAGTCAACGCAGAATAGGCGTACTCAGCGCCAGATTGCCATTCAGTACGACTCGCACTTGGTCTCGTTCGGCGCACAGTTGAAGCGCACGTGAATGTGCGCCTCGTGCCCCTTGGCGTGCCGAACGATCGCGTCGCCGCTCTTGGGTCGCTCGGGGTACTGGATCACCCGCTCGAGCAGATCCTTGCTAGCCCCTGCCCGCTTGGCCGCCTGATAGAGGTGCTTTTGCCGGCTGCTGCTCAGGAAGATGTACTGGATCTCGCCAGTGGCCACGAGCGCCGCGATCAGCCCCCAGCTGGCGTCCCAATCGATCTCCGACGCGCTCTCGGGGATCTTGCTCGCCGGGATGCCCTTCTTGGTCGGCAGCCGGATATCGACGTCGCGGCCACTCTGGTGCGAGGAGTGAGGCCGCAGCCGACCGCCGCCCTTCTTGCTGATCGCTCCAATGATCAGCGGACGATCGAAGCCAGTGTCCTGGCGCCAGTTGGCAATCGCGAGCTGGAGATTGTGCAGCGTGTGGCTGCTGCCGTACGCCTCTTCGGGCTTGCGAACAGTGTAGAGCTTGTCGTTCTCGGGCAGCGCGGCGCTGTTGGCCAGCTTGCCGCGGTTGGGCTGACCAACCGAGATCGAGCCGCGCGGGATCTTGACCAGCGGAAGCGCCTTGACGGCGATCGCCGAGGTCCCCGCGCTGGCCTTGGCCACCTCGCCGACCGCCTCGCCGACCTCGTCGAAGTGTCCGCCCGCACCACCGGCCCCGGTCATCGGATCGAGCCAGATCACGATCTCTTGCCCGGCCTTGAATTTGCGCGGGACCTTGGGGTTCCAGGTGATCCGCAGGTCCTCGACGTCGACCCCGTGGGCGTCGGCGATCTTGTTCCACGTGTCGCCGTACACCACCGTATAGGTGATCTTCTGCTTGGGCGGCGGAATGAACTTGGTGTAGACGGACAGCTCGCGGCCGGCGTAGATGCGCGGCTTGTCCTTGTCGAGCTTGTTCCAGCGGATCAGCGAGGCGCGCTTGACCTGGTAGCGCTCGGCGATGTCGTCGAGCATCTCGCCCGGGACCACCTCGTGCTTGATCCACTTGGCGTCTTTGAGCACCTTGGCCGCGATCTTGGGCTGGGCCGGCTCGACCGCCGCGTCTTCGACCTGCTCGTCTTCCTCGACCGCGGTCTCGTCTTCCTCGACGTGCTCGCCGCTGACTAGCTCGTCGGCGGAGTCGCGCTCGCTCGGCTCGGGCTCGGTCCGGCGCTCGGCCGCCTCGACGGCCTCACGATCCTCGAGCACCGCCGGATCAGGCAGATCGTCGAACGCGCTCCGCTCGGCCGGTGGCGCCGCACCAACCAGCATCGGCAGCGCCAACGCGATCACCCCCGCACACACCATCGACAACCGACCCCCTCGCGGGCTCGACCTCGCGCGACGCTGGAGCGGTCGCGCAGACGAGAGATCGAGGCTGGGCTTTGGATCGTCGACGTGGTGCATGCGGACTCTCGGTGGTCAGCCTGGGGGGACTGACTCGGGCTTGCCCGCGCCCGCTGGGGCACCGGCTTTCGCTGCTTGACCAGCACCTTCGCTGGCGGTTGGCTTGGCCTCGCTGGCCTCGGGCAAGTTCAGCACCCCGAGCACCTCGGGGTAGACCTTGTCGGCCAGGTATTCGCTGCCCGACATCGTGAAGTGAATGCCGTCGTCGGCTCGCAGCTCCTGGCTCTTGCCGTCGACCGTGGCGGTGTCGAGCAGAGCCCCCTGGCCATCGACCAGGAAGGGAGTGGTGTCCAAGTATACGGCTCCCCCGCCCAGCGAAGCCACCGCATCCTGCTGGATCTGCCGGATCAGGACGAGCTTCTTTTCGAGGCTCCGCAGGCCCATTTGGGGAAGACCGAGCCAGAGCACCCGCGCGGAGATCTCGCTCCCATCCTCGCGTGCGATCGGCGCGCTCACCAGCTGGAGGAATTGGTCGACCCGCTGCCGATAGGCGGCCGGCCAGCCCTCGGTGTCCCACTGCACCCGCGGGCTGCCCTTCCACGGCGGGATGTCCTGACCATCGTTGCCGCCCATCACCACCACGACCAGGTCCGGCTTGCGAAGCTCGATCTCCTTCGAGCCTTGATCGAACCAGTCGTAGAAGTCCGGACGAGCGAGGCCCGTCGCGCTCTTCGCCTTGCGGTAGCACTCGACGTGCGGGTGGGCGTCGAGCTTGTCCTCGAGCAGCGCTCCAAAGGCGGTCCTGGCCAGTGAGTCGCCGAGGATCAGCACCTTGTAGGGCTGCTCGGGGATCATTGGCTCGGGCTCGGGTGGCTCGGCCCCCGCGATCGCCGGCTCGGCTCCAGAGTCGGCCGCGTCGGCGTTGACCGTCGCTAGCACGGTGTTGGGATCGTTCGCCGCCTCATCGGTTTTCTGGCCCGCTTCCACCTCGGCCGTCGGCTCGTTGGCGGGCGCGGGTGCGTCGACGGTGCCGCCCGTGCCCGACGGTTCGGTGCACGCGAGCGCGACGAGGACGAGCGGGAGGAGCGCGAGGCGGGGCGCAAACATGGTTGGACGCTATCGCGAGTCGATCGGGGGAGGAAATGACCGGCGAAATTCCCCGTGGTCGCGCCCGAACAGCACGAACGGGGCGTAGCGATCATTCCAGGCCAAGCTCGGTGCACGACGCCTGCGGCGCACGACGCCTGCGGGGGGCTGAACCAGCCCCTCTGGTAACCCTCTTTCGACTGTGAAACACTGCCAAGGTCCGGAGGAGCCCACCCGCATGTCGAAGATCGACTCGTCTGTCCTCGCTCGTTGGCGCACTGCTCGTCGCATCACCCTCGGTGCCATCGTCGTGGCCGGCACCATGGCCACCGCCGCCGCGGTTGCGCACCGAGTCGCCGATAGCCCCTGCTCTCGCGCTCACGCTCGCATCAACAAGGTGGATCACCAGTACACCTACTCGGGGATCGGCGTGGAGCTGACCCGGGAGGGTGACGAGTACGTGGTCCATCGCGTGTTCGAGGGCACTCCCGCCGATGGCAAGCTGTTCCCGGGCGCCGTGCTGCTCAGCGTCGATGGCGAGCGGCCCGACTCGATCGAGGGCTGGACCGACATGATCCGCGGCGAAGAGGGCACCGAGGTCGAGCTCGAGGTCGCCTATCCTTGCTCGGGTCACGAGACCGTCGAGCTCGAGCGGGCGCAGATCAACATCCGGTACTGACCGATCGGGTCAGGCGAGACGGAGCACCCAGCCAGTCATGGCTGGGTGTTTCATTTGGTTCGAGGAATGACGCAGACCGATAGATCAGCATGGAGCCGCGCATGGAGCCGGCTCGCAGGGCAAGCGGCGCAGGGACGCCCGCGAGCCTCGCCGAGATCGCTCCCGCGACGCTTCGAGCGGCTGCCAACCGACCAGCACCCGGTCTCCCGA
>CBFGLP010001003.1:0-2112 GCA_965649595.1 uncultured Myxococcales bacterium
TCATTCCCCCGTGGGGCTGACGTAGGCAATTCAGCCCCCGTGGGGCTGACGAAGGCAATTCAGCCCCCGTGGGGCTGACGAAGGCAATTCAGCACATCTGCTGGCAGCCAGGCTGCTCTGGGGGCGAGAGCCAACAGCACACACCCCCCGTGCAATCGCACGGCTGGATCCAGCACTCCTCGGGGCAGCATTCGCCCGTCTCCGACTCGTTGGCGCTGGTCTCGGTCCCGGTCTCGCTCTCCGTCTCCGTCCCGGTCTCGCTCTCGGTCCCGGTCTCGCTCTCGCTCTCCGTCCCGCTCTCCGTCTCGGTCCCGCTCTCCGTCCCGCTCTCGTTGGTGCTCTCCCCTTCGTCGGTTCCGCCCTCCCCTTCATCGCACGCGATGAGCCCGAGAGCCCCGAACACGAGCACCTTCAGCAATTTCTTGGAGTCCATGCTGGGGTTGTAGCAACGGTGATCTGCATCGTGAATTCGAATTTTCGATATGAGATCGTGAAGCATTTCCATACGGCACGCAGCCACCCGCGCGAACGCGCCAGTTCATTTCCGCTCGAATCGACCGCTGCGCGTGTTGCAGATCTCACCGCAACCGAGCCGGAAGTCTGCGCCCATCTGCGCCCATCGCTCGATTCGAGCCAAAAACGGGCCCCTCCGCAGGACAGCAACCACGGCTCGATCACGCCTCGCCTGCACCGCAGCTATTCGTGATTGCAGATGGCGACTCGCTCCTCGATAGTCGTATGACCCCTGGGATTCTCGAATGAAGCGCTTCAACCTGCATCTCCTCACCTTCTCCTGTTGCCTCCCCCTCGCGTTCGCGGCCGCCTGTACCGATGACAGCACCGGCGACGACGATATCGGCGACACCGGGACCGATACCGACACCGGCGACACGGACAGCTCCGACACCAACACCGACGATCCCGACACGGAAACGGACAGCACGGACAGCTCCGAGAGCGACACGGCCGAGGACACCAACACCGACGACCCGAGCGACACCACCGACGACACCACCGACGACGCCACCGACACCGGCGGTGTCTGTGGTGACCAGGTGATCGAGGGCAACGAGCAGTGCGAAGGTACCGATCTCGCCGGAGCTGACTGCGTCTCGCTCGGCTTCTCCGGTGGCGATCTGGCGTGCGCCGACGACTGCACCTACGACACCGGGGCCTGCACCGCCGCGGTGTGTGGCGACGGCATCGTGGCGGGCTCCGAGGCTTGCGACGGATCCGACTTCGGCGGCAACACCTGCGAGGCGCTCGGCTACACCGGTGGCACGCTCGCCTGCCTCGACGACTGCACCCTCGATGAGAGCGGCTGCTTCAACGCGGCCTGCGGCGACGAGATGATCAGCGGCCTCGAGGAGTGCGACGGCGCGCTGCTCAACGACATGACCTGCGCCGACGTCGGCTTCGCCGGTGGCGAGCTCGCGTGCTCGGCCGAGTGCACCTTCGACACCGCCGGCTGCAACAGCTGCGGCAACGACGTGATCGACGAAGGGGAGCTCTGCGACGGCTCCGACCTCGGTGGCGCGACCTGTGCCGACCTCGGCTACCTCGGTGGTGGCGAGCTGTCCTGCAACGCCACCTGCGACGCGCTGGTCGAGGACGAGTGCAACGAGTGGTGGGGTGAGGACTTCGAGGCCGGAGCTCAGCTCGGCGCCGAGTGGGTGCTGTCCGGCAGCGCGAACTGGTTCGGCAGCAACGTCATGCCGCATGCCGGCACGTGGAACGGCGAGAGCGGCAACATCTCGGACAGCCAGCAGAGCCACATGGAGGTCACGCTGAACTTCGTCCAGGCCGGCGATGTCACGTTCTGGCGGCGGGTCTCGACCGAGGCCAGCTGGGACTTCCTGCGCTTCTCCATCGACGGCGCCGAGCAGGTGAGCTGGTCGGGCAACCTCGGCTGGGCTCAGGCTGGTCCCTATAACGTCGCGGCGGGCGTGCACACCCTGCGGTGGAGCTACACCAAGGACGGCTCGCTCAGCTCGAACGCCGACACCGTGTGGGTCGACGACATCGTCACCACCGGCGCCGTCCTGCCCTGATCATTCACGGAAGCTTCGGCCCCTGCGTCCATTGGATGCAGGGGCTTCGTCGGCCCGTCCG
>CBFGLP010001004.1:0-5149 GCA_965649595.1 uncultured Myxococcales bacterium
ACCGCCGACACGACCGGTGATGGGGACGGCGACACGGCGACCGAGACCGCCGACACGGCCGACGCGACCGAGACCGCCGACACGGCCGACGCGACCGAGACCGCCGATACGGCCGACGCGACCGAGACCGCCGACACTGCCGACACCGCGGACGCGACCGAGACCGCCGACGCGACCGAGACCGGCACGGGCGACTGCCAGGTCTGGGAGATCACCTACGACCTCACCGGCAGCGAGTTCGAGATCAGCGACACGCCGCTCGGCGCTGGCGATCAGGTCAACGTCGTCGAGGAGCCCTACGAGGAAGACGACAACATCGGCCCGGGCAACATCGTGCTGCGCTTCCAAGACGTCGCAGGCGAGCCCGGCGGCCAGGCGTTCGTCGCCTCCTACGACATGGACGTCAACTTCGTGGTCTCCGGTGCGACGACCGTGACCACCGACCTGGTCGTGACCGCGGGTCCCTCGGACTGCGGGCTGGCCTCGGGCGCCTTGGCCAACGACGTCGTCGACTGGGACGGGGGCGAGATCGCCGACGTCCACACGATGGGTACGATCCTCTGCCAGGGCAACCTGTGTGGCCTCGGCGGCCTGCCCAACAACATGCCCGTGCCGGTCGACGAGACCGGCCCGCAGGCGACCAACCCCTTCGAGTTCAGCACCGACCTGACCATGTTCTCGATGGACCAGGTCGTGATCGCTATGGACAACCAGTCGACGACGAGCTGGACCTACTTCGGCACCGAGGTCAGCCGCGAGCTGATCGACGCCCCGGCTTGCTTGTGCGAATGAGGCTCGTCTCGAGCGTCTGGATTGCACACAAAGGCCCCGCAAAGCGGGGCCTTTTCATTCGCGTCGGACTCAATCGATGGATCACGCTCAGCGAGGATCCGCCAGCAGCTCCGCTTCGACCCGCACGCGCTCGTCCGGCTTGCGCTCGATCTTGACTGTCTTTTGGACCGGAAACCTGCCGGGCTTGCGGACCTCGACCCGATGCACGCCTGGCGCCAACGAGAGCTTGCCCGACACCGCGCCGACCTGCCCGATGTACTGCCCGTCGACCCACACGTCGGCGTCCTGATCCTCCGCCACGGTCACGATCTCGAGCAGGCTCGCCGGCTCCTCGCGGCCGCCCTTGCCGTGCGCGCAGCCGCCAGCGACCAAGACCAAGACCAAGACCAGCGCGAGCGCGCGGCTACTGCATCCGAACACGGAGCGCGTGAGTGGCATCGAGGCGCAACCCTACCAGGGAGAAGTCGGGAAATTTTAGGTTCTGCAGCCGCTCGCCGAGCGTCTTGGCGTCGAGCCGCCCCTGCACGCGCACGATCGCGGTCCCGTCGGCCTCGATGCCGGAGAGCTCGGCGGCGTCGACCCCGATCACGGCCTCGCGCAGGGTCACCTCCAGCCTGCGCACGCGCGCGGCCGGCCAGGGCTGCTCGACCCGCAGCTCGAGATCTCCGCGGGCCTCGACTGCCAGCTCGTCGGCCATGTCGGCGAGCGCCCGATCGAGGGCGATCGCGCTGGCCTCGCCCGGATCTTCGGCGAAGCCCTGCGCCTCGACCTTGCGAGTGAGCGTCTGAGCCCCGCTGAGCTTGGCCTCGAGCGTGACCTTGGCCGCGCGCACGTGCGTGTGGGTCACGGCTCCGCGATCCTTGCAGTCGGCGACGAGCTCGAGCGTCGAAGCGCCCTCGTCACCGACCACACCATAGGCTCGCAGCGTGTCCTCGATCCGGGTGGCGTCGACGGTGCCGCAAGCGTTGCTGGTCAGGCCGCCCCAGCGGAACCCTTTTGCGCGTGTGCTCGGGTCGCGGGTGGCGATCCGCTTGCGCAAGCGGGGGACATCGATCTCGACCTCGACGCGAGCGGTGACCTCGGTCGGCGTCTCGCTGACCGAGAGCACGCGATAGGAGGCTGTCCATGCGTCGGCGCTAGTGAGCACTTGCTGCACGGCGGACGTATCGACGCTGACGTCCGTGATGGTCGAGATAGCCTGCTCGAGCGCGTTGCGGCGAGCGTCGGCGAGCGCTTGCTCGCGAGCTCGGGCGGCGTCGCCCTTGGCGATCGTCGAGGCCGCCCCACCTTCGACCGGTGCCGCATGAGTCATGGTCGGCACGCAAGTAGCCGACAAGATTGCTGTCAACGTGAGAACCTGCGCGCCGCGAGCGAGCCGCATGGACCGAGCGTGCGGCCTCGCGCGATGCACCGCAAGTTTGCTTCACAAACGCCACCTACAGGCTCGGAAACCGAGCGCGCCGGCACGGATCGCTACCCGAATCGACGTCTGGTCATCCCGGCCCTGGTATTCGCCGCCCGTCTAGGCTACATCCCCGCGCCATGTTGCGTGGTCCCTTCCCTGGACATCGACGCTACAGCATCACCCACCGAGCCGTGCAGCGCTTCCGCGAGCTGGTCCCGACGATGGACGAGCTCGATGACGAGGTCCTCCGCGATCGTCTCGATGAGGCGCTGGCCAAGGCCGAAGACGGCGGACGAGCGGTTCGGACCCTCGACGCGATGCTCGGCGAGCCGCAGGTGCTGATTCCGATCGAAGACTTCGGCGAGATCCTGTACGCGATCATCAAGGAGGATACCGTCGTCACCGTGCTGCCCAAGGGCCACGGTGAGGAGATCCTCCAGCGCGGACAAGCTCTTCAACAAAAGGTCGCGTCGGGAGAGATCCACGTGCCCGACCGCGGCGAGCCACCGCCCGGTGATCGCTGGGATGCTCGCCGTCGCTGGCGGCGCGAGCCGGCAGGTCCAGTGGTGATCGAGCAGCGGACCCCTCGGACTGGCCTGCGCGAGGTCGAGCCCTCGGCACCGACCAGCACCGCTCCCACGCCGATCCAAGCGCCGATCGCTGCTGCTCCCGTGGCGATCCAGCACGCCCCGCTCGTGACGACTCCGAGCGTCGAGCCGCAGGTCCTCTACGCCCGCGAAGCCCGGCCCGAGGACGCGTGGCTGGTCCACTCCCCCACGCCCACGCGCCCCGACGATCCGCTCGGCGCCGCCATGTGGGACGCGCTCGAGCGAGGCAGCCGGCGCGCGGCCGTGGTCGCCCTGCACGAGCTGTTCGAGCGCAAGGATCTCGACGAGGATCTGCTGCCCGTGTGGAACGAGATCGCCAGCCTCGGGATACCTCAGGGGCTCCGGCTGGGTGACCTCATCGATGCTTGCTTGATGACGAAGCGCTGAGGCAAAGACCTCAGCGCTTTTTCTCGTATCTGCACTCGTCCCCTCGGTCGGCCAGCCTGACCGAGGGGATTGCGTTTATGGCTTCGTCAGCCCACGTCCCAGCGTGGCCCCTTGGGCGTGTCCTCGACCTGCACGCCCGCCTCCTTGAGCAGGTCGCGGATCAGGTCGCTCTTGGCGAAGTCCTTGGCCTTGCGGGCTTGCTGGCGCAGCTCGAGCAGCCGATCGATCACCCCGCCGAGCTTCTGCTCGCGCTCGTTGCTGCCGCCGCCCGCGAGCGTGAAGCACTCGGCCGCCAGCTCCGGGTAGAGCCGCTCGTTGGGCAGCTCGACGCCGAGCACCCACAGGTGCCGGGTCAAGCAGCGGTAGGCCGCAAGCAAGCCCGGCAGATCCTCGCTGGTCTCGAGCCCGCCGGCGAAGAGCTGGTTGACGTAGTCGAACAGCGCGGCGGCAGCCTTGGGCGTGCCCATGTCGTCGTCCATCGCCGCGATGAAGCGATCGATGAGCTCGCGCGAGGCTTGGCCGAAGCTGCCGTGCTCGAAGCTGGGTCGCTCGCGCGGGATCGCCTGCTCGGGCTCGCGCAGACTCGCGTAGCGGCTCTGGACCGGCAGCGCGATCGCGTCAGACCCCTGCTGGTCGAGCGCGGCGAGCAGGCGGTGCTCGAGGATCGAGACCGCCCGCTTGATCTTCTTGAAGCCCTCGCTGGTCTCGGCCAGCAGCTGCCATGAGAACGCCAGCGGCGAGCGGTAGTGGGTCACGCCGTAGAACCACCGGACCTCGTCGGCGGCGTGGCGATCGAGCAGGCCGGGGATGCTGATCACGTTGCCGAGCGACTTGCTCATCTTGACCGGGCTGCTCTGGTCGTCGAGCAGCTGCAGGTGAGCGGGGTGCATCCAATAGCCGACCCAGGGGTGCCCGCAGAGCGGCTCGGACTGGGCGACCTCGTTCTCGTGGTGGGGGAACAGGTTGTCGATCCCGCCGCCGTGCACGTCGAAGTGCTCGCCGAGCATCACCGTGGACATGACCGAGCACTCGATGTGCCAGCCCGGTCGTCCCTGCGGCCACTCGCCCTGTCCGGTCGGCCAACTCGGCTCGCCCGGCTTGCTCGGCTTCCACAGCGTGAAGTCGGCGGGGAAGCGCTTGCGCGCGGTCTCGGACTCGTCGGTCCGGCCGCTCGCGCCCTCGAGCATGTCGGCGAGCTTGTTGCCGGACAGCTCGCCGTAGCGGGGGAAGCTGCGCACGTCGTAGAGGACCTCGCCCTCGCTGACGTAGGCGTGGCCCTTTTGCAGCAGCGCCTCGACGGCCGCGACCTGCTCGGGCACGAAGTCGGTCGCGCGCGTGTAGGCGGCGTAGTCCTTGATCTTGAGCGCCCGGCAGTCGCGGCGAAAGCCGGCGATCACCCGCTCGACGTGGTCCTGCTCGCCGCGCCCGGCCTTGGCCGCCTCGACGATGATGCGATCGTCGATGTCGGTGTAGTTGATGATGCTGATGACGTGGTGGCCGTGGTACTCGAGCCAGCGCCGAAACACGTCCCAAAAGCAGTAGGTGCGGGCGTGGCCGATGTGCATGTCGGCGTAGACCGTCAGCCCGCAGGTGTAGATGCGCACGACCTTCGGATGGGCGGGGACGAAGGGCTCTTTGCGTTTGGTGCGGGTGTTGTAGACGGTCAGGGCCACGGGAGCCTCGCGAGAGTGGGGCAGTCTACCGAAGCAAGCAGCGATGACCAGGGGCCGAAGGGCTTCGGTCCCTGGGACCGACGCGGTCAGCTCGTGACGGAGATCCGACCCACCCCGATGTCCCAGGGCTGCTTGGCGCCGGGCACCAGCTCGAAGCTGATCACATAACCCGGCTCCCCCGGGGTCACGTAGCCGCCCAGCTCGGGCAGCGCGAACACGGTCAGCTCGCCCTTCTCGACCACCATCGTGAACTGGTAGCCGCCGAGCCCGGGTCCGATCAACGA
>CBFGLP010001005.1:0-5696 GCA_965649595.1 uncultured Myxococcales bacterium
CACGTGCACGACGAGCACTGCGATCACGACTGATCGCTTCGTCGAAGCCTCGGCGCTCGCGCAGAGTGCTCAACCGGAGTGTACAGAGGCCAGCTTGCTGGCCGGAGTGCGCGGAGGTCGAGGAGGACGACCGAAGGCCGCCCGGACTCAACGCGTGGGATCGCTAGTCGATTCCTCGTGTCCATCGTTGGAGCTCGCAGGTTCGGATCGAGCGCTGTTTCCAGCATGGATCAGGCGCGAGCAGCTGACCACACGCTGAGGTAGCATGATGCGGGTTTCAGCCCCTCGGACCGGACGGGCCGACGAAGCCCGTGAGGCTGACTAGACACTCCCCGCCCATGGACCTCTCCTGGCTACTGGCTTGCGTGATCGGGATCGGCACGGCTCTGGTCGAGCTGCTGTCGCGCTATCGCGACGAGCCCTTCAAGGTCATCGCCCAGACGCAGTTCGCGTGGGTGTACCTCGCGCTCAACGGTGTGCTCGCTCTGGGCGCGCACTGGGTGTTGTTGAGCACCTCGTGGGGTGGAGATGACGCCGAGGCGATCGACCGCGCGGGTCTGGCGTTGGCGTCGGGTCTCGGAGCCGCGGTCATCCTGCGCTCGCGAGTGTTCACCGCCCAGCTCGGCGACGAGCAGGTCTCGATCGGCCCGGGCTACGTCGTCGATCAGCTGCTCACGATCATCGATGCGCAGATTGACAGGCGCCGCGCGCTCGAGCGCGTGCGCCTCGTCGTCGCCAAGATGCGCGGCAAGGACTTCGAGAAGGCCAAGACCTACGCGAGCACGATGATCACCGGCTCGCGGCAGAATCTCACCTTGCAAGAGCAGAAGGACCTGGCCAACCAGATCCGCGAGGTCCAGGACCGCCGCATCAGCGATCAAGAGAAGGCGCTCGCGCTCGGCTTCATCCTGCTCGACTTCATGGGCGAGGACTTCCTCGAAGAGATCGCCCGCGGCATGCCGCAGCTCGACGGTGGGGTCTACCACCTGCCCGGAGTCAGCCCGACCTCGGCGGTCAGCCCTTCGGCGGGCACCGGCGAGGCGTCGAACCTGGTCCCTCTCGGTGCATCGCCGGGCGAGCAGGACGGCGCGGTCCCGAGTCGCCGCGACTGGGCGGAGTCGCGACCGGTCCAGCGAGCCAGGATCGTGATCGAGATGCTGACCAACGTGCCGCTCGATAAGGTTCAGGCGCGGATGATCGAGCTGATCGACGCGGGAGTGTTGGGCTCGACCCAGGCCGAGCGCACGGCGCTGCGCCTGCAGGTGGCCGAGATCCTGGCGCGCAGCGGGGATACGCCGCAGGACAAGGTCTACGCGCTCGGCTTCGCGGCGCTCAAGGCCTCGGACCCCGAGACCTTCCGAAGCGCGTTCGGTTCGCTATCGTTGATCGCGGCCGAGCTCGCGCTGACGAGCGCGAACCTGCTGCGCGAGGCTCGGGCGGCCGATGCCGACGAGATCCCGCAGCGACGCTCGGCTGCGATCGCGGGCGTGCACGACTCTGCGGCGCACACCGGCGAGTCGAGCGGCGCCAAGTCGACGCCCTTGCGCTGAGGGTCCTTCAGGCCGCGGGCTGGGCGGTGAACGCCTCGCGGAAGAGCAGGTAGCTGCCCACGAGGATCACCAGCGAGACGAGGGCGACGAGGGCCACGCCCAGCGCGCCGAACCACACGCTCGCCAGCCACGCGAGGGTCGCGGCCAGCAACGGCCCACGCATCCTCTCGACCAGCAGCGCCCAGCGCTTGCGTTCGATCAGACCGAGGAAGGCCATGCTGCTGATCACGATCGCAGCAGAGCCGGCGAGCAGCTGAGCCCACGAGAACTCGCCTTCGAAGAGCAAGAAGGGGATCAACGCGACGCCGAGCAGCAGGAAGTGCCCGGCGATGTAAGCCGCGAGCGCCCGGTTGATCGGCGGCCGATACTTGTCCGACTTCATCCGCTTGGGCTCGTCGGGATCGCGGCTGACCCCCTGTGGCAGCCAGGCAGGGTGGGCGAAGGGGACCCACAGCTTGTCGCGCCAGCGGGTCGCTCGGCGGGCCAGATCGGCCATGTGCACGAAGTACTGTAGGTTGCCCCACACCGGGTTGTAGCTGTTGATCGGAACGGTCGTGCCGTAGACGACCCGCTCGCCTTCCTCCTCGAAGGTGCCGAACATCCGATCCCAGATGATGAGGATCGCGCCGTAGTTCTTGTCGAGGTATTGGTCCTGCACGCCGTGATGGACTCGGTGGTGCGAGGGCGTGTTGAACAGCCACTCGATCGGGCGCGGCAGCTTGTCGACCAATTCGGTGTGGATATAGAATTGATACAGTCGATCGACGGCGTAGCTGGCAATGTAGATCTCGGGGCTGACCCCGAGCAGCGCGAGCGGGATGTAGAAGAAGAACCAGGTGATCGGCTCGAATGCGGGCTGGCGGAGCGCAACGGCGAGGTTGAAGTCCTCGCTCTGATGGTGGACGCCATGCACCGCCCACAGCGTGTTGACCACGTGGCTCGCGCGGTGCCACCAATAGAACATGAGGTCCACGCCGAGCATGCCGATCACCCAAGGCGCCCAGCTGTCGTTGCCCCAGTCGATCACGCTCCAGTGCTCGAATACCCACGCGTAGGCGATCAGGCTGGCGATCTTCACGAACACTTCGAGCGCCTGAAACACGGTGCCCGTGGTCACGTCGGACATCGCCGTACCGAAGTAGTAGTAGCCCTTTTGCCCCTTGCGGCGGGCTATGTACGCTTCGAGCAGAATCGAGCCGAGGAAAACGGGGATCGCGAACGCGACGTAGTTGAGTCCGTGGCCCACGTCCTCGTTCATACGCCAGTCGAGGGGCGGTGCGCACGAGTTAGCGCAGCTTTTTCTGGTGGCTGACAGATCAAGACGAGCTCGGTCTTCGCGGCCGGGGTGGGCGCGGAGACCGACACGCTTCGGCGCCGCGGCGGCATCGAGGGCCAATTGACGAGCTCCAGCTCCACGCTCCGGACCTCGATCGCCTACCATGCGCCGCGATGCTGCCCGCCTATGAGACCCACATCGGTGCCATGTCGCCGCAGCGGTGGATGCTGATCCTGCACGGCATCTGGGGGCGCCGTGCCAACTGGCGGACCTTCGCCCGGCAATGGCAGGCCCGGCGTCCGAGCTGGGGAGTCGCCCTGGTCGATCTCCGCATGCACGGCGACTCGCAAGGCTTCCCACCTCCACACACCGTAGAGCGGGCGGCGGCCGACCTGCTCGGGCTGCTCGGGCTCGACATGGTCCCAGGCGGGCAGGGGAGGGTCGCGGGGGTGCTAGGGCACAGCTTCGGGGGCAAGGTCGCGATCTCGTTCGCCGATCAGGCGCTCGCTCGAGGTCAGCCGCTCGACGAGCTGTGGATCATCGACGCGCCGATCGGCCCGCGCACGGATCCGCTCGATCGCTCGACCTTGAACGTGTTCGAGGTGCTCGCGTCGTTGCCTCCGCGCTTCGAGCAGCGGCGCGAGTTCGTGGCGATGCTCGAGCAGCGCGGGCTCGACTCGCGGACCAGCCAGTGGCTGGCCACCAACTTGGTCGCCGACGAGGCCGGCGGCTGGCGGATCGGGATCCAGCTGTCCGCGCTGCGGGAGATGCTCGACGACTTCATGAAGATCGACTTGTGGCCGGCCCTTCGCCGCGTCAGCGAGGCGGGCACCGAGGTCGGCCTGGTGGTCGGCGGCAACTCGCAGGCGGTGTTCGGGGAGCAGCGCGAGCTGGCCGAGCAGGCCGCTGCGACCGGGGTGCTCTCGCTCGATGTCATCCCGGGCGCGGGCCATTGGGTGCACGTCGATCAACCGGCGGCGCTGCTCGACGTCGTGGCTGCTGCGGAGCCGCTCGGCTGAACGCTGCGAGGTCAGCTGAGCGCTTCTTCGCGGCGAAGGTGCGTCGCGCCTTGGAGTCGCTCGAGCACCGCGAGCAGCTCCTCGTCGCCCTTCTCGGGCATTCGCACGTCGATCGTCACGAACAGGTCGCCCTGCGGGTTGCCGCGGATCCGCACGCCCTTGTCGCGTAGCCGCAGCGTCTGGCCGTTCTGCGTGCCGGGAGGCAGGTTCATGCTCACGGTGCCCCAGGGTGTGGGGACGTCGACCTTGCCGCCCCGATAGGCCTCGTAGGCGGTCACGGGCAGCTTCATGCGCAGGTCGGTGCCGTCGCGCCCGAGGTTGCGACCCGGGCTGACCTTGACGGTCAAGATGATGTCGCCGGGCGGATCGCCCTGACCTCCCTGGCCACGCAGCCGCAGCTTGCCGCCGTCGGTGATGCCTTCGGGCACGCGGATGTCGAGCGTCCGCGAGCCGCCGCTCTCGCTCTCGATCCGCAGCGGGACAGTCACGCCGAGCAGCGAGTCGAGCAGGCTGATCGTGATCTCGCCGTGGATGTCCTGACCGCGTCGGGATCGGGCTGCGCCACGACCGAAGGGATCGCCGCCCATGTTGACCCGACCGCCGCCGAACAGGCGCGAGAGCAGATCGTCGAACGAGGTCTCGCGCGCGTCGCCGAAGTCGTTGAAGCCGTAGCTGAAGCCGCCCGGGAACCCGCCTTGGCCGTAGCCTCCACCCGGGAACCCGCCGTAGCTCTCGCGCGCTTGCTTGTACGCGCGCGCGCGCTCGGGATCGAAGCCCTGGGTCAGCGACATCTCGCCGAACTCGTCGTAGAGCGCTCGCTTGTCCTTGTCGCCGAGCACCTCGTAGGCGTTCGAGACATCCTTGAAGCGCTCCTCGGCGGCCTTGTCGCCCGGCCGCTTGTCGGGGTGGAGCTCGCGGGTGAGCTTGCGGTAGGCCTTCTTGATGTCCTCTTGCGAGGCCGTCCGCTCGACGCCGAGCGCTTGGTAGAGGTCCTTCATCTCGACTCTCCCTCGCACCCTCCAGGGACCACCGCGAGTGAACCGAGCGGCGGACATCGTCGCGGCTGGGCGACGCGGCTTGCTTCGCCGGATCACGGCGGAGGAATGCGCGCCGAGCTTAAGTGTCCGAGGTGCAGCCGCAAGCCCCCGACGCCGGACCCGCTCACGCCGGAATCCGCACGGGCCGCTCGGATATTCGTCGCTGGACTGGCTTCGAGGGTGGGGTGTCGGGCGGCCTTTTGCCGCGCTCGTGGTATGCAGGCGCCGCGATGGACACCCCCGTGTCGCCCTTCCCGATCCCCGAGCTGCCGGAGACCGCCCGCGAGCGTGATCTCGCGCTGGCTTCGCATCCCTACGCTGCCTTCCTGGCCCGGATGCAAAAGCCCGGTCGTTACCTCGGTGGCGAGGAGCAGGCGGTGGTCAAGCGCGACGCCGATCTGCTCTGCCGCTTCGTGTTGGCGTTCCCCGACCTCTACGAGATCGGCATGAGCCACCTCGGGACGCGGATCCTCTACGACCTGATCAACCGCTGCGAGGATCTCGGCTGCGAGCGAGCGTTCAGCCCGTGGACCGACATGGAGGCCGAGCTGCGCGCCCGCGAGCTCCCGCTGATCAGCCTCGAGACCTACACGCCGCTGCACGAGTTCGACGTGGTCGGCGTCTCGCTACAGTACGAGCTGAGCTATTCCAACGTGCTGCTCAACCTCGAGCTCGGCGGGATCCCGCTGCGCTCGGCCGCGCGTGGTGACGCGGATCCGATCGTGATCGCCGGTGGCCCCACGGCCACGCACCCCGAGCTCCTCGGCCTCACCGACCAGGAACAGGTCGATGAACGGCGCGAGCGGCTCGGGGT
>CBFGLP010001006.1:0-5302 GCA_965649595.1 uncultured Myxococcales bacterium
GCCGACCTTGATCGTGTGGGGCGACGACGACCCGGTGGTGCCGATCAAGGCCATGCAGACCTTCGAGAAGGCGATCGCCGACGATCAGAGCTACGTCGTGCACCTCGGCGGGCACACGCCGATGATGAACTCGCCCGACGAGTTCAACTGCGCGCTCGATGCCTTCTTGGACGAGCGGCCGCTCGAGGGCTGCAAGCAGTACGCGCTGACGCTCGAGCGGCAACGCGACCGACTCGCGGGGCGGGAGACCGGGCCGCGCTATGAGTGAGATTTATGCGGGTCGATTGACCCGGTGCTCGTGAATCATGGTTTCGCGTCTGCGAGTGGCGCATGAGCCTGCATGGGGCGCTACCGAACGTGCTGAAATTTCTTCTCGCGAGCTCGTCGGAGGGGTCGATGGCAGCCCCCCTAGCCCCCCTCCTCCCCTTGTTCATCCTTCTTGGCGACCCAACCCTCCCGGCTACGCAGCTGTTCGAGCTGAACGAGCCTGCCGAGGCGCCCGTAGACGACCCCGAGGTCGAGCCCGCCGAGGCGCCCGCGAGCGACCCAGCCGAGGGAGTGGAACAGCCCACGCCGGCCCCGAGCGCAGCGGATCCGGAGGCCAAGCCGGAAAAACTGCGGACCGGCAACGAGTGGATGATCCACATCGCGCCCGGGGCCAACTTCGTGTTCTCCCGCTATTACAAGGCCTACGGACCGACGGCGCGCTTCGGTGGGTTGGCCAGCCGGTGGATCGGCAACGCGATGATCGGCGGCGGCCCGGTGCTGACTTACGGGTATCTGCTCGACCCCTCGCCCGCCAAGGATCGCATCCAGTTCTTCACGCTACAGGGCGACTTCATGGTCGGCGGCGGACGCTACGAGAAGTTCGCGATCTTCGCCCACCTGTCGCTCGGCGGCGGAGCAGCCATCGCGTTCGACGGTGCGACCAAGACCAAGCTGACGGTGCCGTGGATCCGTGCGGCGGCAGGCGTGGGAGCGTATGGCTACATCACCCCGCGCTTCAGCCTCGGGACGATCGTCGACTTCGGCTACCTCGGTGGGTTGGGCGTGGACGTGGTGCTGACGGCCAACATCCACTTCGGGCAGGGCACCAAGAAGAAGTGAGGGATCAGCTGAGTCGGGTCCCCTCGAGCTTCGCGTAGTCGAGCTTGGTGCCCTCGAGCCGAGCACCACGCAGGTCGGCATAGCGGAGATCGGCGTTGCGCAGATCTGCCCGCCGAAGGTCGGCGCCGCGGAGGTCCGCTTGATGAAGGTCGGCGCCGCGCAGCTCGGCGTCGACCAACGAAGCCTCACGCAGGTCGACCCGCTGCGCTTGGAGCTTGTTTGCGGCGCAGCCCTCGAGCCGAGCGCCACGCATGCTGACCAGGCAATCGGCTGGCCAGCGCCCGAACGTCTCGCCGAGCTCGCCCTCGTCGAGCGAGAGGCCAGACAGCTCGCGTGCAGACAATTCCGGCTCGAAGGGGCAAGCCAGCAACGTGACGCGACGGTGATCGAGATAGCGTGCGCTCGGGAGCGCGAACAGGGCTTCGAGCCGCTCGAGCACGCTGTCATCGCCGCGATGATTGGCCCACACGGTAGCGATAGCCAGACGATGCAAGAATGGTCCCCGCCAGTCCGCCCACATCACTGGCCACCACGAACCAAAGAGCGCACGGTTTCGGCGCTTGCCGACGATCGCCAGGAGCTCCTTGTCGGTCTCGGTCCAGCACGCCTCGCACGAGCTCGCGGCGTGCTCCCGCAACGCGACCGAAGGCTCGACCATGCCACGCAAGCGAAGGTCGAGCTGCAGCGCCTCGGCGCTCGGGTGCCCTCGCTGCGTCAGCCAATCCGCCAGCACGCGCCATGCTTCGTCGGCGATCGGACCGGTGGCGTCGAGACGAGCGAGTAGCCCCAGCTCGAAGGCGGCGAGGCCAGCTCGCGCGTGGGCGCGCTCGAGCGCGCGCATGAGCCAGAGCTCGGGCACGGGACCACGAGCGCGGGCTCGCTCGACCAAGCTCGCGGCGTCGAGGACCTGGACCGGCAGGCGGAACCGAGCGCGTGCTCCATCGATCAAGCGGGCGAGCAGGGCTACATCGATCTCCGCGATCGAGATCAGCTCGAGCAGCTCCGGGCGCCCAAACATGACCTGCTCGAGCCCTGCGCCGAGTCGATCGAGCTCGGCGTCGACCTGCTCCACGCTGTCGAGCCGCGCCGCAATGCACCATTGCCAGGTCGGATGCGGAGCGGCCTGATCGGGTCCAGCGCGCCAAACTACCGGCAGATCGCGCTGACTGAACCCGCCGACCAGCACCGCACCGCAGCCCGGAGGCCCGCCGATCTGCGCGACGATCGATCGCAGGCGGCGAGGCTGGCCGAGCAGCTGCACGAGCTCGGCCTCGCGTACGTCCGGACCCTCTCGCTCGAGCACGAGCAACTCGGGCTCCTCGTCGAGCTCCTCGATCGCGACTGGATCGAGCAAGTGCACGAACGCCCAGGGATCGAAGTTGTAGCCGAAGTGATTGCGTTCGAAGCCCGCGAAGTGGCCGGTCGTCTCGAGCCCGACCCGGGCCAGCGCCGCGACCAAGCCGAGCCCCGACTCGACTCGCTGCCCCGCACGATAGATCCAGCCCTCGTCCTCACAGTGGCCCCCGAAGCAGTCGGTATGGACGAGCGCGAGGCCAACGTCGGGGAACGCCGAGGACAGCTCGGTCAGCGTGTCCAAGAGCAGCTGATCGAGCGCTCGTCCGACGCCGCTCGCATAGCCGGTTCGCTCCAAGCTGCCGAGCACGACTCGCTCGGGGTGCTCGTCGTCGATCGGAATGCGCAAGAAGGGCCAACGCTCGAGCGCGGCGCTGATCAAGGCGACGCGGCGCTCGGGCGGGACCGGGCTGCTGACCAGAGCGGTGAGCTCGAAGCTCATTGCAATATCATATGGTGATATGAATCATTACTTTCCCCAGTAATAACCAAACCACAACCCGAGCACGATCGTGTTGGCCATCGGCCGCTCGCGCTCGCCCGAGGCGGTGCCCCCCCAGCCGCCCGAAGGAGTGAACCCGCGCCAGGCCAGCTCGGGTCCGAGCGCCCAACCACCGGGCTTGCGCGGGCGCCTGCGAGCGGCCCCGGGGAAGAACTCGTAGCGCAGCGCTCCGGTGAAGCGCGGGCCGCCGACGCCTCCGCGGACGTCGGTGCGATCGTCGAGGATCAGGCCGGCGCCGAACCCAAACCCAGCGTGGATCGAGAAGGGATACTTGGGCACCGGATAGAAGCCGAAGTCGATGATCAGCCCGCCCTTCATGAAGAAGGCGTTGCGGTTCCACAAGAACGCACCGCCTGCGTCGACGCCGATCGTCAGCCAAGGCAGCACCGCTTGGCCGAGCCGCAGCGCTCCACCGCCGCCGCCGAGCGGGGCGCTCTGATCGACCTCCATGTTGGGGCTGCGGGCCCAGCTGATGGCGGGCCAGATCGCCATGCCGAGGAAGGTGCCCGAGATGCGAGGCGGCGCCTGGCTGGGAGCGGGCGCAGGCTCGGGCTCGCTCGGTGGGGGGTCGAGAGCGGGCGCCGCCAAGGCTCGCATCGGGGCCATCGAGCCCAGCGCGGCTACGAGCGAGAGCCGAGCGAGGTTGCGGGCGAGCACGGCCCGAGCATGTCCACGCCGACCGAGATCGGCAAGCCATCCACCAAAGGCCCGCTCTACCTCGGCGGGTGCTGACAGGTCACCTTGTCCTTGCGCACGATCCAATGCGGCGGCAGCTCGTCGAGCCGCGGCGGGTTGGGCCCGCAGCCGGGGTCCTCGGCGTCGGTCAGGTGGTCGTAGTCGTTGTCGAACCCGTCCGTGCACGAGTTGCCGGAGTCGCGCGACTCCGGGTCCGGGTTCGCGCTCGCCCACTCGTCCGGCAGCGCCGCCCACATCGCGTCGAAGCTCGCGTGGTACTGCTCGGCGAGCTTCGGGCTGCGGATGATCAGCGTGTTCTCGTCGTTGTCCCACTCACCGGCCGAGGTCCAGTTCATCGAGCCGGCGATCACGACCTTGCCGTCGATCGCGGCCGACTTCATGTGCATCTTGCCGCCCCAGCTCTCGACCTTGACCGGGATCCCGACCTCGCGCAGCAGCTCGTGCTTGGTGTAGCCGTTGGTCGCCGCGGTCGCGTCGAGGATCAACCGGATCTCGACCCCGCGGCGCTTGGCGTCGATCAGATCCTTGGTGATCGCCTTGTTGGTCAAGTAAAACACCGCGATGTCGATCCGCTGGTTGGCCGCTTGCAGGGCCGGGCGCACGCCCTTCTCGACCGCGCGGTCCTGCGGCGAGAAGAGCAGCTGGACCTCGGCGTCCCCGACCTTGGCCCGCAGCTCGCCGCTCTTGGCCTTCTTGGTGTGGAACTTGCCCTCGGACCACATCTGCTCGAACTCGCGGGCGTACCAGCCGGCGACCGTCGGAGAGTCGAGCACGACCACGACGTTGGCGCTGTAGCCCCCGATGTCGGTGCTGCTGACGTTGGTCGAGCCGGTCCAGACGAAGCGGCCATCCACGACGAAGAACTTGTCGTGCATGATCTTGTTGTAGGCCCGCGCCTCCTCGCCGTCCTCGCCGACGCCGCTGCCGAAGGGCTCGCGGCTGGCGTGGGTCGCGAGCAGGCACGAGTCACCGAGGTCGTAGGCGAGGCACTGCACGAAGCCCTCGAACCCGGGCGGACGCTCGCACGAAGCCTCGCCCGCGAACTTCTGGCCGCGCTCGCGCTTTTCGTCCTCGCGCTGCAGCTCGCGGTCGACCTTGCGATCGTCGCGGATCTGCCCGAGCTTGGAGACCAGCTCGTCGGTGCCCAAGTAGTAGTTGTCGCCGGCGGCGTCGCGATCGACGACCCCGCGGATCACCACGCCGCGCTGCTTGGCCCGCTCGAGCGCGGCGAGGATCTCGGGCTGCTCGCGCATGCCGTAGATCGCGAAGTCGATGCTGGTCTCCGCGCCCTCGATCAGCGTCAGCAAGCTGGTGCACAGCTCGATGTCGCAGCGCTCCGAGGGCCCGGGCTGATCGCCGGGCGCGTGCATGATCAGCCGGATCGAGCCGCCCGGATCGCTCGGCTTGGCCGCGACCTCGGGCGAGCCAGCGTCCGGGCTGGTGCTCGCGGACGGATCGCAAGCGAGGCCGAGCAGAGCGAGCGCGAAGGCGAGCGAGCGGCGGAGCATCCCGCCTATCCTACGGGTTGGCTGCGACGCGTGGGTGACAGAGGCAGTTGGCTCGCGTCGAGCCCACCGAAACACATCCAACCCTGATCGGGAGGGGCCGCGAAGCGACCGAGGAATCAGTCTGGCGTGAAGGAGG
>CBFGLP010001007.1:0-2742 GCA_965649595.1 uncultured Myxococcales bacterium
CGCAGTCGCTGCTCGAGTTCGACATGGTCGTGATGATCGCGGTCGCGGTCGCGTGCCTGCCGATCTTCTTCACCGGCAACACGATCAGCCGCTGGGAGGGCTTCGTGTTCCTGGCCTACTACGTTGCCTATACGGTCTATCAAGTGTTGGCCGCGCAGCAGAGCGAGCTGTTGCCAAACTATACGATCGTGATGCTCTCGAAGGTCCTGCCGCTGACGGTCCTGACCTTGGTCTTGGTGGTCGTCCGGGCGTTCAAGCAGCGCAAGACGGGTGACGCAGCCGCGGCGTGATAGCTTGGGGCGATGAGCCTGTTCGCCGAACTCGCAGCTGGCCGGGCCGGAGTACGACTCCGCAGCGATCCATCGAGCATCGAGCTCCAGCAGGACGATCCCGACCATGCCCGCTGGATTGACCGCACACAGCTAGTCACGGTCTTGGTCTATCGGCATCGCTTTCGTTTGGATCTCGGCGATGGACGAGCACCAGGGCTTCGCGCCGAGCTCGAGCGCGAGGCTCGTGGCCAGTTCGAGCGCGAGTACGCGAGGTCGGCCAAGCAAAAGCCGGCCGATGCGAAGCCTCGCACGGCCGATCCGAGCTGGTCGCCGATCGTCGAGGCCGAGGTGGTCGAGCTGCGCGGAGGTCGAGCGTTGCGCTGCATGCATCGGCTCAGCTATCAGCCGGGGCTCGAGTGCATTCGCGCGAGCATCTCGTGTCCGGTCGCGGACGGGATCATCACGATCGCCGCGATTCACTTGGCAGAGATCACCGGCATGCGCGAGTCGGTACTGATGATGCCGCTCTTGGAGGCGTCGCAGGGGAGGCCCGAGCACCCGGGTCAGGCCTTCTTCGACGCGCCCGAGCATGACGAGAGGTTTCCGCGGCATGGGCTGACCTGCCTGCGCAGGTTGATGGCGAGCTGGCTCGACCCGAGCCAGGGTGGGCTCGAGATCACCCGACCCGATCGACCGACTCCGGCTGGCGAGCGGATCGAGCTGCGCGCGGCGGAGTCGTCGATCGTGCCGCCGGTCGGCTTCCAGCGGCTTTGGCCCGAGCTGTTTCCGATGTCGCCTTCGCTCGCGCTGTTTGCCAGGGTCGGTCTCGACGCCAACGCGCCGACGCTGTTCGACGTCTGGAAGGTTCCGGTGCCGCCCACACGCGCGATCGATGCGGGGACGTTGGCTGCGATCGCCGAGCAGACGGCGCGTGGATGGGCGAGCGAGGGCGCGCGCAACATCGAGACCGAGACTCGGGTGATCGAGCGCTCCCGTTTCCGGGCCGAGCTGCTCGCCACGACCGAGTTCGATGCCGCGGGAGGGCGCAAGCTCAGCCATGCGCGCTGGATCGTCGACCACGACGGGGCGGTGTTTCGGATCTCGATCTCGTGCGATCCGACGCTCGAGAGCCCGACGGTCCTGCGGGATGAGCTCGACGCCGCGGCTCGGTCGTGGCAGCGACTTCGCTAGCACGCGTCACGGCTCGAACTCGGCGCGCAGGCCCTGCGCGTCCGCGAGCGAGCGGGCCAGGGCGAGCGCCCGCTCGCCCGCGGCCGCGTCGATGTCGAGGTACTCGAACACGCGCGCCCACTGACCGGGGGCGAAGGTCGCCGTGGTGCCACCTTGCGGCCAGCCGAGCGAGAGCGCGAGGCCGCTGGTGATCGTGCTGCGAGCAATGACGGCGATCCGCAGCGATTCGCTGGCCGCGGCGAGGGCGTCGAGCTGCTTGCGCTGGGCCGACGTGGGTCCGCTGCTAGCGAGCACCAGCGCCCGCGGCCGCGGCAGGAGCGTCTGCAGCAAGCGCAGGAGCTCGCTCCACTGCGCAGCTGCGGGCAGCCGAGCAGCGAGCACCGCGACCGCGAGGCCCTCGGCAAGTCGAGCGGTGCTGGCTGGCGATCGATCGTTCACCGCGACCAGCATCGCGCGATTCAATCGTGGATCACACCCCGAGCAGCTCGCGGACGCTGCCGCTGACCATGCTGGTCGGCAGGCACATGCGGGCCCCGGCCGCGCGGGCGGCCGTGCGAATCTCTTCGGTTGGATCGTCGTGGACCGCGATGATCTGCGGCCGGTTCTCGCTGTTGGCGAGGTTGGCGATCACGTTGCTGCTCTCGAGGTCGGGCACCGTCAGCGAGAGGATCACGTGCTGCGGCGGCGCGGTCATCGCGACCAGCGTCGCGTCGGCGCCCGTCTGTGCGGTCAGGACCTCGACCGCGGGTCGGGCCTGCGACAGCTCCTCACGCACGCGCGTGCGGAAGTCGGCGTTCTGCGTGACGACCAGGACCTTGGTGACGCCGGTCTTGCGCTCGACCTGGGCCTCGACCTCTTCGTCCTTGAGCTTGAACGACTCGATCACCCGGCCGCGGACCTCGGTCACGTCGAGCGGCTTCTTGAGGCAGGCGGCCGCGCCCGCGTTCAGAATCCGCTCCATGTTGGCCTCGGTGTAGTAGCCGGTGATCGCGATGACCTCGGTGTTGGTGGTCGCGGGGTCCTTCTTGAGCCGCGCGCACACCTCGAAGCCGTCGACGCCGGGCATCATCAGATCGAGGAAGATCAGCTGCGGGCGGAAGGTCGCGACCAGGCGGCCAGCGTCGAACGCATCCTTGGCGACCTCGACCTCGAACTTGTGGCTGAGGTCCTTGACGACGTCGCGGACCAGGTCGAGCACGACCGGCTCGTCGTCGATGACCAGGATGCGACCGACCTCGGTGCCGGTCGGGACCGTGAAGGGGATGCTCCGCTCGCGACA
>CBFGLP010001008.1:0-3375 GCA_965649595.1 uncultured Myxococcales bacterium
GACGTGCTGTCCGACTCGCTCGATGTGCTGTCCGACTCGCTCGACGTGCTGTCCGACTCGCTCGACGTGCTGTCCGACTCGCTCGATGTGCTCGATTCACTGTCTTCGTCGGTGCTCGACTCGGTATCTCCAATATCGTCGTCACCAGGTGGAGCATCGTCAGCGCAGCCACCGAGCCCAAGCGGGGCCAGGCTCAGTAGCGTAATGATCGGGAGCACCCTCGGGAGCATGGTCTTCCTCATCGTCGTCTTCTCCTCGTCGCCTGATCACCCAGCGACGCTTGGCTGGGTGTATGTCCACCACCATGTCCAGCGATCGCGGATCTTTCAGCGATTCGACCCTCGAGCGTCCACCTCGCTCCAGAAGGTATGCAGCCTCACGTGTCCTACGGCCGAATCGGCCGAGCAAGACACATTGGGCACGTAGAAAGGGCGGGGGGTGAGCCCCGCCCTTCGGCCCGGACGGGCCGACGAAGCCCTTCCCATCGCCGTCCTCGCCAGTGGTTAGCCGACGAAGGTGCCCGGCGTGCCGCCGAGGCAGGTCCAGCGGAAGTTGTCGAGCAGCACGACCGAGTCGACCAGGTTGTCCTGGATGTCCATGATCGCGAACACCACGGTGATCGTCTCGCCCGAGTTGACGCCGACGTTGGTCGTCAGCCACTTGGTCCCGCCGTGGCCCTCGACGCCGGTGCCCTCGAGCTCGGGCGCGTCGCAGGGCAGCGGGCAATCGATGAAGTTGGGCGCGTCCTTGTAGTCGAGGAAGCCGGCGTTGAGCGAGAGCACGTTGCCGAAGTCGTCGAAGGTGATGTTGCCGGTCCAGTCCTCGGACTCGAGCCAGGCGATGTACATGTCGTTGTAGGCCCAGCCGTAGAAGTCCGGGTACTCCCAAGACAGGAACGCGACGCTGTAGGCGAACCCGTTGACGGCGATCGGGACCTCGATCGAGAAGCGCATCTCGGCGTAGTCGAACGCGCCCGCGGTCCCGGCGAACTGATCCTGGATGGTGTTGGAGCAGTCGCCGGTGTCGATCAGCGCCGGGTTCTCTTCGCAGGTCTCGGTGTCGCTGACCTTGTTGGGCTTGAGCGGGGCGGGCAAGTTGCCGGGGTCGTTGCCAGTCAGCGTGGTGTCCCCGTCGGCGCCGGGCGTGAGGATGTCCATCGCGTCGCCGGTCGAGAGCACGACCATCTTCTCGCCCTCGAGCACCGGATAGGTGGCGGGGACATGCGTGCCGAGCTGGCCCTCGTGCACGTAGAGCGCGAGGTAGTGGCCGTTGTAATCGAGCGTGGCTGGGAACTCGCCGGGGCAGTTGAGGCCGAGCGCGCGCCAGGCCTGCTGCTCTTCGGTGCCACCCTCGAGGTTGTCGCAGGGGATGTGGTCGGGGACCAGGCAGATGTCGGGCGAGTCGGGCATCGTCGCGACGTCGAACTTGGGCGGCCGGCCCGGGCCATCTTCTTCGCCTTCGTCGGGATCGGTGTCGCTCGGATCGCCGTCCTGATCGGTGTTGTCGGTGTTGTCAGTGTTGCTCGAGCTGCTCTCGCTCGACGAGTCGGCCTCATCGGTGTTGCTGGCCTCGTCGTTGGTGTCCTCCTCGGGCACCGTGTCGACGCCCTCGGCATTGCTGGTGCGGCTAGTGTCGTCGCCTGAGCAGGCGAGGGTGACGACAGCCAGCGCGAGGGGGACCGAGAGGGACCAACGCGACGAGAAGACAAGCTGCATGATGACTCCGCGATCGTCACGCGAGTCGCTGGCGAGAATCAAGACCGGGATCGAGCAGAAATGCTCGTTCGGCTCAGCGTTCTCGCGCCAGGACCGCAAAATTTGGGGGCTCGCGGGACCCACGAAGGCGGTGGCCCGAGTCGAGATAGAGCGCTCGCGAGCGCCCATGGTCGCCGCCCCCTGGTTACAATCCGCCAACCGGATGACCGCCATGAAGTACCGGACCCTGCCGGGGACCGACCTGCAGCTCTCGGCGATCGGCTTCGGCTGCTGGGCGATCGGTGGCAAGTGGTGGGGGGACGACGTCGATGACCGTGACTCGGCGGCGGCGATCCACGCTGCGCTGGAGCACGGGATCAACTGGTTCGACACCGCTCCGCTCTACGGTCACGGCCACGCCGACGAAGTCCTGGTCAAAGCGCTCGGGAGCAAGCGGCACGAGGTCGTGATCGCGACCAAGGTCGGTGTGCGCTACCGCGGGGTCGAGGGCCACGCCAAGAGCGATCTCGACCCTGACCACCTGCTCGCCGACTGCGAGGCGAGCCTTCGCCGGCTGAAGCTCGACACGATCCCCTTGCTGCAGGTGCACTGGCCCTGCGAGCGCGGGACGCCGCTCGAGGCCACGCTCGAGGCCCTGATGGCGCTGCGCGATGGCGGGAAGGTGCGCTACTTCGGCCTGTGCAACTACGGCAGCGGACCGATGGCCGACGCGCTCGCCTACTGCCCCGAGCTAGCGAGCCTACAGACGCCCTACTCGATGCTGCGCCGCGAGTTCGAGTACGCGCTGCGCGACGTGGTCGCACCGGGTGGCCACCAGCGGGTCGGCGTGCTCGCCTACGAGACGCTCTGCCGAGGGCTGCTGACCGGCAAGTTCGCGCTCCGGCCCAGCTTTCCGGAGTCGGATCTCCGGCATCGCGACGAGCGATTCGCCGAGCCGGTGTGGTCACGGGTCCAGCCGCTGATCAAGGCGCTGCGCCTGGTCGCAGGCAAGCTCGAGCTACCGCCTGCGGCCCTCGCGATCGCATGGGTGCTCCGCCAGCCGGGCGTCTCGGTCGCGATCGTGGGAGCCAAGCGGCCCGAGCAGGTCCGCGCGAACGTCCAGGCGATCGACGTGCTGACCCGCGAGAAGGTCTGGCAAGCCTTGCAACCCCACATCGATGCCTGTCGACCCTGAACACCTGGCGCCGCTCGGGCGACGCAGCTTGATCGCCACGCTCGGCGTGTTCGCGGGTGTCACGGTGGTGGTCGTGGCCGGGTCGTCGATGTTCGGGGCAGTCCACGAGCAGCGCGAGGCCGGGGCCGAGCATGATCCAGCGCCCGAGCAGCGCGAGGTCGAAGGGCCGCTGCCGATCGAGGTCGATCCGAGCTCGCTCGCGCTGCTCGGCCCGCTCGCTACGGGCGAGCACTTCGAGGGCTGGGCGATCGCCGAGGTCGAGCCGCTGCGCGAGGGCGGGTTGCCGCTGCAGTTGATCGGGCCGGGCTCGGCCCGAGTGAGCGTCGAGCTGCGGCCGCTGGATCCACGCTCTCCACCGCCGCCGGCAAGCAGCGATCGGCTGGCAGTCTATGTTCGCAACCGGTCCTCTCAGTCGCGGGCCGCTGACTCGGCCGACACGGGGGGGGGCACACCCGAGCAAGCGATGGCGGCCGCGCGAGCGCTGGC
>CBFGLP010001009.1:0-6196 GCA_965649595.1 uncultured Myxococcales bacterium
TCGAGGCTGAGCGCTTCGCTCGCGTTCTCGCGATGAGCGGGATCGGGAAACGCGACCAACGCCACGTCGGTACGATAAATGGTGCCTGAGCCGCCGGGGTCGGCGAATCCGCCGTCGACGGAGAGCCACTGCCAATCGGCGGCGGTAACGGGGGTCTTCACGGTCCGAACCACTTTCAGCCCAAGAGGGCTGACGAAGACAGCTTCAGCGCGATGTCGCGACGGGTACGCAAGACGTCTACGAATGCCTCGTGGAGAATGGAGGGCATGCTCGAGCTCCCGGATGGACGCGTACAAAAGAGCGCAGCCGGGGGAGAAAGGCAAGCTGGCAAATGAGGCTGCGATGTGAGGCTCATGGGGGTCAACGATCTGCATGAATATGTTCGGGGTACGACCAGGCATGGATGCATGGTCGCGACATTCGATTCGATAATATCTCCACATTCGACAACCATTCATTGCATTCGACAATCACCAAACCAGAACATCTGCCGGTTCAATCCACAGCACGAGCACAACCGTCGAGCGCATCTCCTCGCTCGACAAGCTCTCGAGCCGGGCCTCGGGTGTCAGGGTTTCGTCGGCCCGTCCGGGCCGATGGGCTCGCTAGACCGCACGCGCTTGGTCAGCGCCGATGCCTCGAAGCACCCACGACCCGAGCAGCACATCTCCGGTGCCGCGAGCTCGTCGTCGGGCCCCCAGGGCTGGCAGGTGTGCAGACACGAATAGGGCACTTGGTTGCGCCCGTACGCCAACGCGATCTCATCGACGCTCGCGGTCTCTCGCGTGGGGCTCTTCCAGCGCAGGTGTCGACAAAGCTCGATGTCCATGGTCAGCCTTTCGTCTCCGGTGCAGGGGCCACGCCAGCCACCGCGGGCTCGCGCTCGAGCGCCCGCTCGAGCGCCTCGAGCACGCACGCGCGCAGCAAGTCGAGCTTGTAGGCGGTCTGCGGCAGGGGCTTGGCGCCTTCGCTCGCAAGCGCGGCTGCCTCCTCGAAGACCGCGGGCTCGGCTTGCTTGCCAACCAGCGCCGCTTCGACCTTGGTCAGCCGCAGCGGCGTGGGAGCGACGGCCCCGGCGGCCACGCGAGCGAACGAGATCGTCCCCTGATCAATCACCAGCCGGACCGTGACCTCGACGAGCGCCCACTCGGCGCGTGAGCGGTTGCTCGCCCGGACATAGGCGCTGCGCTCCTCGGGCACTGGCGCGCCGAGCTTCACGGCGGTGATCAACCCACCTTCGGGCAGACCTCCTTCACGCAGGACCTCGAGCACGCCGACCCGCTGCGGTCCTGCGATGCCCGGGGCGACGTACTCGACCTCGGCCTCATAAGCGATCAGCGCCATGCCGACGGTCGACGCGTGCGGAGCCGCGCACGGCTCGGTGTCGAACGCGACGTGGAAGAGGTGATCGCCGCCGCGAGCAAAACAGGTGTCGCCGCCCTTGCGCAGGCAGTCGTACTCGGGGTGCCGGTAGTACCAGCAGCGGGGCTTTTGCATGAGGTTGCCGGCGATCGTCGCGACCGCTCGGATCTGCGGGTTGGCCAGCGCTCCGCAGGCATCGGCGATCCCGGGCCAGCGCGTGGCGAGACCCGGATGGTCGGCGATCGTCTGCAAGGTCGTCTTGCCACCGATCCAGGCTTGCGTAGCGTCGCTACCGATGCCAGCGAGCCCGTCGAGATCGCGCAGATCGATCACCGGACCGCGGAACACGGGCAGGTGGCGGCGATCCTGTAGATCGGTGCCTCCAGCCCGCAGCTCGCCGGTCAGGCTGAGCGCCTCGTCGATTGTGGTGGGCAGGTGGATCATCGCAACACCTCCTCATGGCCCGCGAGCCCGGCGAGCACGCGATCCGGTCGCAGAGGGATCGCCCGCGGTCGCCAGCCAGTCGCGTCGAACACCGCGTTGGCGATCGTCGCCGAGGGTGCGAGCGTGACGATCTCACCGAGGCCGACGCCACGGCCCTGGGCGTGCTCGAATCCTTCCTCGATGAAGTGCACGTGGATGTCGCCCGCGTCTCCGATCCCGCACAAGCGGTAGTCCTCGAGGCCACCGGTCAGGAGCCGACCGTCGCGGGGATCGAGGCGGCGCTCCTCGTAGAGCGCGTAGCCGATGCCCTGCACGATCCCGCCTTCAGCCTGGCTGCGCGCGAGCTTGGGCGAGTAGATCTTTCCGACGTCGAAGGCCGCATGGGTGTCGAGCACGCGCACGCGCCCGAGCCGGGTGTCGACCTCGATCTCGCTGACCTGGACCGCCGCGCTCAGGTAGCGGCCAGTCGCGACGCCTTCGAAGGGCGGCAGGAAGAACCCACCTTTGTCGCGCCCGCGCTTGCCGGTGACCGAGAGCGTCGGCGCCAGCTCGAACGCCTCTTCCCAGGCCAGCGTGCCGTCTCGGTGCTGGATGCCGCCAGCGATCGGCTTGGCGTCGACCAAGCGTAGGCGCGCGGAGGCCAGCTCGACCAGCTCGTCGCGCAGCTCGAGCGCCGCGGCCGTGGCCGCGGGACCGACCGAGGTGGCGCTGCGGCTGCCGCCAGCCATCGGCCCCGGCACGCTCTTGCTGGTGCCGATCTCGACCCGGATCGTGTGTGGATCGACCCCGAATACGGCCGCGACGACGTCGGCGAGGACCGTGCGGACGCCGTTGCCGATCTCCTGCGTGGCGGTCGAGACGATCAGGCCCTCGGGACCGACGTCGATGCGCACGCGGGCGCCAGGCTCGGCGAAGTAGAACCAGCTCGCGGCCGCCAAGCCGACGCCCCGCCGGAACCGGCCCTTGTCGGACTGCGGTGACGGACGGTCGCGCCACTTGGGCAAGCGCTCGGCCCACGCGTAGACCTGCTCGCGCGCGGGGTTGTGATTCCAGCGCTTGCGCAGCTGCAGGGGGTCGATGCCCTGCACATGGGCCATGGCGTCGACCGTCTGCTCGAGCGCGAAGTAGCTGGGCGGGCCGCCGGGGCCACGTAGCGGGCAGCCCGGTGGTTGGTTGGTGATCACGTCGTAGTCCGCGAGATCGAGGTCGGCCTGCGGATACATGATGCGAACCAACGTGGTGGTCGCGTTGCCGACGGCCACGCCAGCGTCGGACTGGGCGCGCACGCGGATCGCTGGCATGCCCTCGTCGTCGGCCGCGATCGCTACCTCGCTGAGCACCGAGGGCCTCGTGCCCCCCACGGTCAGCTCCTCGCGGCGATCGAGCACGAGCTTGACCGGGCGCCCGCACACGCGAGCCAAGTCGACGGCGATCGGGGTCTCGCGGCTCATCACGGCCTTGGCCCCGAACCCGCCGCCGACATACTCGGCACGAACCTCGACGTCCTCGCGGCGGAGGCGATAGCGGTGGGCGAGATCCTCGGCGAGGTGGCGGACCGCCTGGGTCGACACGTGAACGAGCAGGCGATCCTCTGCCAGCCACTCGGCGATCGCGGCGTGCGGCTCGAGGGCGGTGTGGGCCTGGGTCTGGGTGAGGAAGCTGCCCTCGACGAGCCGACCTTGCCCAGCGCCCGCGGCTTCGATGCGCTTGCGAGCCTTGCCCGCGTGGTGGGCAAAGAGCGTGAAGGGGCCGCGGAGGTTGCCCTCCCACGTCTCGGGCAGCAGCGGGGCCTCGTTGGCGTTGGGCGGGTGCTTGCGGGCGCGCTTGGACTCGTAGATCTCGACCGCGTCGGGGCTCAGCGCGGCCTCGCGTCCGATCGCGACGCCGAGCAGCTCGTACTCGATCTCGACGGCAGCGATCGCCTGCTCGGCGGTGGCCTCGTCGCTCGCCGCGATCGCGACCAGCTCCTGGCCGGCGTAGCGGATCTTGTTGCCGGGCTTGGTCAGCTCGATCGCCCCGAACACGCCCGGCATCGCCAGCGCGGCGGACCAGTCGATCTTTTTCACGCGCGCGTGGGCGTGGGGCGAGCGGAGCAGCTTGGCGATCAGCATGCCCTCGCGCTGGATGTCGACGGTGTAGCGAGCCTCGCCGGTGACCTTGGCGCGAGCGTCGACGCGCGGGCCGTGGTCGGGGGCTTGGTCGTGCTTGCCCGTGCAAGCGGCAATCACCGCGCGGTAGATCGCCGGGTATGCGCCGCAGCGGCACAGGTGGCCAGCGAGCGCGTCGGCGACCTCTTGGTGGGTCGGCTCCGCAGTGCCATGGCGACTGCGCCAGCGATCATGGAACGCGGCGGCCTCGACCACGAAGCCGGGCGTGCAGTAGCCGCACTGGAGCGCGTCCTCGGCCATGAACGCGCGCTGGATCGGGTGCAAGGCTCCACCGCTCGAGAGGCCCTCGATGGTGGTGACCTGCTTGCCCTCGAGCGCGAGCGCGGGGAGCAAGCAGGTCACTACTGGTGTGCCGTCGACCTGCATCGTGCAGGCACCACAAGCACCGTGGCCGCAGCCGAGCTTGCAGCCGGTCAAGCCGAGCCGCTCGCGGACGAACGCGAGCGTGGACTCGTCACCGTCGACCTCGTGCTCGTGCGGCTTGCCGTTGACGATCGTCTTTAGCCGGACGTGGGCGTCGCTCGACGCAGGCGCGGCGTCCGGGTGCTGGGCGAGCTGGCTGTGGGGCGGCGGCTGGGCGCACGCAGCCGTGGCTGCGCTGCCGACCACGGCGGTCTTCAAGAATCCTCGGCGGGTCGTCTGCACGGGTGGCTCCTCGTCGGACCTCGGGGAGTGCATCTTCGCGCTTGTCGGGCGCCCGCGCTCGTGGCTCAGCTCGGCGGGCTGGTTCGGATGCTCTGGAGGGCTTCGAGGGCCTCGATCAGCCGGACCAGCTCGTCGGGGAGCGGAGAGCGAAAGTGCATTCGACCCCCGCGAGGGTGCTCGAACCCGAGCTCCGCAGCGTGGAGGGCATGGCGGCTCAGCTCCGTCGCCAGCCTTCGCAGGTCGGGATCACGCAGGCGAAAGCCGTAGAGGGGATCCGCGAAGATCGGGTGCCCGACGTAGCGCGCGTGCATGCGGATCTGGTGCGTTCGACCGGTCTCGAGCGTGAAGCGAAGCAGCGCGGCGAGCAGGCCGAAGCGACGCTCGACCTGCATCGTCGTGATCGCCTTTCGTTCGCCATGCTCGGCCGAGAAGCGGCGACGATCGGCGGGGTCGCGTCCGTGCAGCGTCTCGATCCGCCGCCGCTCGAACTCCGGCGCGCCCGCGACCACGCCCAGGTACGCGCGATCGATCGAGTGCGCGCGGAACTGCTTGGCCAGCGTCTCTTGAGCAACGAGGTGCTTGGCGATCACGATCAGCCCGCTGGTGTCGCGGTCGAGCCGATGGACGATGCCGGGCCGCTCGGCCGTGTTGCCCGGCAGCACGGGCAGCTCGCTGGCCTCGCGGCCGAGGTGGTGCAGCACCGCGTTGACCAGCGTGCCCGCCTCGTGACCTGGCCCCGCGTGCACGACCATCCCCGCGGGCTTGTCGACGACCAGCAGATCCGCGTCCTCGTGCACGATCACGAGCGGGATTGGCTCGGCGCGCGCGTGGGCCAGCGCCGCGGGAGCGAGCAGCTCGACCTCGACGCGCTCGGGCTTGGCGAGCGTCTGGCTGGCCTTGCAGGCCTGGCCACTGATCCTGACCTGCCCCGCGGCGAATGCCCGAGCCAGCTGGGAGCGCGTGACCGGATGCCCGGCCTCGGCGAGCGCGGCGACCAGCGCCCGATCGAGGCGCTCGCCGACCCACGCAGGCCCGAGCTCGATGATCAGAGTCGGCCCGCCCCGGTCCGAGGGGGTCACCAGATCTTCGTGTCGAGGTGAGCCATCGGCTTGATGACCCGATCCACGATCGCGCGATCGAAGAAGTTGCGGCGGAACAGCTCGGGGGTCACGCGGCTGCGGAAGAGATCGCGGCCCTCGGTGATCTCCTCGGTGAGCAGCTCGAAGAAGTTGTCGTTGAGCAGACCCTCTTCGATCTTGGCCTTGTTGTAGAGCTGGATGTCCGACGCGATCGCCCGGGCGAGCTGCTGGGCGCGAGCCTCGTTGTCGATGATCTGCTGGGCCATCCCCGGGAGGATGCCACGAAAGGGCCAGGGGTCGTCAAAAAGGGCGCGGGGATGTCCCCGCGCCCTTTACGCTCGGCCAGCTCGAGCTACTCCCACGACTTGCAGACGCTGCCGTCGTCACCGTTCAGCCACTCGATCGTGCCCTCGGCCGACTCGATCCACTCCTTCGGCGCCCCGACGTCGCCGTAGGCCACGACCTCGAAGAGCTGGACCGCGTAGCCACACTCGCCGA
>CBFGLP010001010.1:0-5258 GCA_965649595.1 uncultured Myxococcales bacterium
GCCGAGCACGGCATCGGCCTGCTCAAGCGCGACTACCTCGGATACACCCGCAGCCCGCGAGAGATCGCGCTGATGCGAGCGATCAAGCGGGACTTCGATCCGGCTGGCATCCTCAACCCCGGCAAGGTGTTCGAGCCCGAGCCAGGAGCGCACGCGTGAGCAAGGTGTTCGAGAGCCTCGACGAAGCGCTGGCCGAGCCGGACCGCTGCCACGAGCTCGAGCTGACGCTCGGCCCGAACGACGAGCTGCCGACCTCGCTGATCGTGCTGACCCAGCTCGACAGCCTGCGCGTGCACATCCATGGCGGTCGGCGAGCAGCGTCCGAGCAACACGAGCCCAGCACCGCTCGCTTTCGGCTCCCGGCGTGGATCGGTCGCTTGCGAGGCCTGCGATCGCTCGAGATCGACGGTGAGGTCGTGTCGGTGCCCGAGAGCATCGGTCAGCTCGACACGCTCGAGCGGCTCTGCCTGCGCAGCGCCGGGGCGTTCCCGCCAGCGATCGCGCGGCTCGTCAACCTCCGCGAGCTCGATCTGCGCGTCGACACGCTCGCGACCACGCCGCTCGCCATGCGCGAGCTCGACCGGCTCGAGGTCGTCCGCGTGCAGGTTGGTCGGATGCTCGCGCTGCCGCTCGGCCTGCTCGCGCTGACCAACCTCCGCGTGCTGGTCGTCGAGGTCGAGGACCAGCTCGCGGGATCGCGGGACCAGTCCAGCCACGCGAGCGAGGGGCCGATCCCGCTCGAGCTCGGGGAGTTCGACGGCAAGCCGCTGCCCCCGCTGCTGCCGGGCCTGCGCCGGCTCGAAGAGCTGAGCGTGCTCGGCTGGCAGCTCGACAGCCTGCCGCCGGTACTCTTGGCCCTCCGGCAGCTCCGCTCGCTGACGCTGCGCCGCTGTGGTCTACGCGAGCTCCCCGAGGGCTGGGCTGCGCTCGAGCGGCTGCGCAAGCTCGACCTTTGCGAGAACCAGCTCGAGCAGCTGCCGAGCTCGATCGGCCAGCTCTCCGAGCTGCGCGAGCTGGTCGTGTCTCACAACCCGCTGCGCACGATCCCGGCGCAGCTCGGTCGCCTCGCTCGACTCGAGCGGCTCGATCTCGACGGCTGTCGGATGGCCTCGCTGCCGAGCGAGCTGGGCGGGGCGAGCAAGCTGCAGGTGCTACAGATGGCCGACACGCGAACGCTCGCGGAGCTGCCGGAGAGCCTGCTGCAGCTGTCCGAGCTGACCACGCTCGACCTCGCTGGCGCTGCCCTGCAAGAGCTCCCGGGCTGGCTGTTCGAGCTGCCTCGGCTCGAGAGCCTGCGGCTACAAGGCAACTTCATCCGGACCTTGCCCGACAGCCTGTTCACGAATCGGACCATCGAGCAGCTCGACCTGCGCAACAACCCGCTCGAGCTGGATCAGCGGGAGATGCTCGAGGAGCTGCGGGTGACTCGGGCGCTGCTGGGCTTCCCGATCGATCTGGTGTGGTAGTCCGGGCAAGGGATTGCGGCGAGAGATGCTGGTGTAGACTCCGGCAATGCGCCCCGCGACCGCGTCCCTGCTCGGCACCACGCTGCTGCTCGCCCTGCCCGCCTGCAAGAAGCCCGAGACCAACGTCTCCGTCGCGGATCCCGACCAGGCCGAGCCGGTCGGGCGCGAGCAAGGCTCGGGCGAGCGCGAGGTCGGTGCACGACCGGAGGTGCAGAAGATCCGCCTGACCGGGCACATCGCGGGCGTCGGCGACATGCTCGACGGCGGGACCAAGCTGATCACCCGCTGGGGCGAGCCCTTCGGCGCGCCGCCGACCGATCTGCGCGGCTTGCTGGCGATGGGGCTGATCCAGTCGGGCTTCGGACCGGGCTTCCTCGACAGCCTCGCGCTCGATCAGGTGCACGGGTTCGAGCTCGCCTATCCGCACGAGGACCAAGCGTGGGCGACCGAGCAAGACGTCGAGCTGGTCGCCTCGCTCGCGGCCACGGATCCGGTGCGGGCGATCGAGAGCCTGCCCGCGGCGATGCAGCCCCAGCCGCTCGGGCAGAACCTCTGGCAGATCAGCGAGGAGGACTTCTCGTTCTACCTGCGCGCGAGCCAGGCGGCGGTCGAGCTCGGGCTCACGGTCGAGTCGCTCGATCGCGCCGCGGCGCTGCGCTCTGGTGCACCCGATCCGCGAGTCCGGTTGAAGGCCACCAACCTGCCCAAGGGCGACATCGATCTGCGCGAGCTGATCCCGCTGCCCGGGCGCGCCGGCCAGGTGGTTGGTTCGATCATCGACGAGGCGACCAGCGCCGAGCTGGTCGGCGACTTCGGCACGGATCGCGACCTGTTCGTCCGCGTGGGCCTCGACGCGCCCTTCGAGCGGCTCGGCCTCGAGCCGCTCGGCGCCGCGGCGACCCAGCCGTCCACGCTCGCGCCGGTCTTGCCCGGCGACGCGATCGGGACCGTCGTGATGCCCTGGGGTAACCCGCGGCTCCTGCACGAGATGCTCGACAAGGGCATCCCGATCAACCAGATCCCCGCGCCCTTCAACAGCTACGTCGGCGAGGTCATCAAGGGCTCGCACGCCGTGCTCGATCAGGTCCGCGGCGAGGTGCTGGCCAGCGCCTACCTCGACGGCAAGCAGCAGATGGTCCTGGTCCTGGCCGCCGAGGTCAAAGACGAGGCGGCCGCTCGCGCTGCGCTACGCGACATCTGGGGCGCGGCCGAGAAGGCGTTTGGCGATCACATCGCGCTGACCGGAGGCTCCGCCGATCACAAGTACAGCGTCGAGTTCAAGACCGACGCGGTGAAGGTCGGCAAGCACGAGGCCGACTCGTTCACGCTGACGGTGCCCAAGGACATGGAGAAGGACGTCGAGCTGCTCGGCTCGCTGCTCGGCCGCAAGAAGCCCAAGCTCGAGGTCATCACGCTGGTCGCCGATGGCAAGGCGATGGTGCTCATCGGCGCGGGCGCTCGCGGGCTCGCAACCGAGGTCGGTCGGCGGATCGGCAAGTCGGGCAAGGACCTCGGGCTCGAGACCGAGGGCGGCTTGGCGCTCGCTCGCAAGCTCGCCGATGGCTGCCACTTCTGCGTGGCCCTCGACGCCGTCGAGCTGTTCCGCTGGAGCTTCGCGTTCACGGCCGACAACCCCGACGAGCCCGCGGCGGTCCGCAAGCACGCGCGCGAGTCGGCCGACAAGCTGCGCAAGTTCGATCTCCAGGGCCAGCTCGCGCTCGCGGCCCGCTTCGACGCCGGTCGTGGTGCGCTCGGCGTGGGCGTCCCCAAGACCTTGCTGTTCCCCGACGCCAAGCAGCTCGAGATCCTGATCGAGCGCTTCAAGGGCCTCGACGAGGCGCGCGCGGCCGAGGCCGAGGCCAAGCTGCCGGCTGGTGTTCCAGGCGGTGTGCCGGGTGGCACGACCCTAAAGCGTCCCAACTGAGCCATGCGGCCGCCTGTGTCAGCCCCACACGGGCTGAATCCGTCTTCGTCAGCCCCACAGGGGCTGAAGGTATCGACCTTGGTGCTCGCGGCCGGGGCGTCCGAGCGCATGGGTCGACCCAAGGCCCTGCTCTCGCTCGGACCGCTCACGCTGCTCGGCCACGCGGTCGAGCTCGCACGGGCGTGCATGTGCACGCCCGTGATCGTGGTCGAGGGAGCTCACCCACTCGCGGGCGATCCGGCGCTCGATCGGCCCGAGGTCGTACGGATCTCCAACGACGAGTGGCGGCTCGGCCCGCTGTCGAGTCTGCAAGCCGGGTTACGGCGCGGGCTCGCCCTCATGCCCGAGCTCGACGCGGTGCTCGTGCTGCCGGTCGAGCGCCCGCGCGTGACCACAGCCACGATCCACGGCCTGCTCGGGGGCCTCGCGGCCGAGCCCGGAACGGTCTGGCAACCTCGCGTGCTCGATCCCGAAGCCTGTCGGCCCGGGCGGGCCGACGAAGGTCAGCCGCGATCGGGACATCCGCTGCTCTGGCCGCGCACGGCCTTCGAGGGCTTGCTCGCGCTCGATCCCCGGCACGCCAGCGCCCGGACGCTGATCCGCTCGCCCGCTTGGGCCGAGCGTCGTCGCTTCCTCGCGTGCGACGACCCTGGCGTGCTCGACAACCTCGACACGCCGGCCGAGTACCGAGCGCTATGCGCCCTGCTCGGTGTGACTCCTGACATCTGAAGCCGTCCCGTCACGACCACGTGTCCGGTCCGTAGTCGGGCTATGGTCGCGGCGCCCATGGACCTCTCGCCGATCGCCGCCTTGCACCCCCGCCTCGATGAGGCGCGCCAGTGGCTCGTGCTCGAGCTCGACCACGGCAAGGCCAACGAGATGGGCAGCGAGCAGCTGTCCGCGTTCGAGGCCCTGTGTCGACTGATCGAGGATCCGGAGCGAGCCAGCGCGATCACCTGTCTGTGCACGACCAGCCGCAAGCGGAGCAAGCGTGGCACGGCGGTGTTCATCTCGGGCGCCAACGTGACCGAGCGGGTCGGCTGGGACGACGCGCGGGTCAAGGCCCACGTGCTGCGCCAGCGCAAGCTGATGCAGCGGCTGCGTCGGCTGCCGCTCTTTCATGTCGTGCTCGCGTCTGGGGTCACGCTCGGCTGGGGCACCGAGTACCTGCTGACCGGCGACTACGTGATCGCGACTCACGAATCGAGTTTCGGGTTACCGGAGACGGGCTTGGGGATCTTGCCAGGCGCTCGCGGGACCGCCGAGCTGGCCAGCCTGATCGGGCCAGCCCAAGCGCTGCGGCTCGGCTGCACCGGTGAGACGATCGACGCCGGCGAGGCGCTGCGTGTCGGCCTCGTGCAGGAGACCTGTGCGGACGTCGACAGCGGGCTCGCTCGAGTTGCCGCGCTGGCCGAGCAGCTGCGTCGTCGCTCGCCCTTGGCGGTCGCGCTCTACAAGCGAGCGCTGATCGATGGCCTCGGTCGCAGCGAGCCCGAGCGCCTCGCCCTCGAAGAGGCCGCCTACGAGCGCTGCGTCGACTCGGGCGAAGCCGCGATCGGGCGCGCGAGCTTCGAGGCGATCGTCGCGGGCCAGACACCCGCTTGGGGACGGCATCGCCCCTGAGCGCGGCCACGAACCAGAGGTCTTTGGATCATGATGATTGCTGCACTCGACCGTCACGGCACATGCGCGCTCAATCGAAGCGCGCTCGTCCGCACGTCGTCAGGAGGATCGGTGCTCTGCATCGAAGACCGCTGCGTCCCGCTCCGCCCCGGGCCGAGCGTCGCCATAGGACCCAACGCGGAGGATAGGGACGCATCTCCCCACTCGTTCCTCCCAAATCTGGTTGACCTTTTGATCAAAAGGTC
>CBFGLP010001011.1:0-1676 GCA_965649595.1 uncultured Myxococcales bacterium
TCGCGGAGCAGCAGAGCGAGGTCGCACACGTTGGTGCCGGTCGGGCCGATGACCAGCGCGTCACCGAGCGCGGTGAAGAACGTGTAGCTGTCGTGACGCGCGAGGTGGTCGGCTGGATCGAGGCCCAGCGATCGGGCGCGCGCGAGGGTGTCGGTGGTGACGAGCGCTCCGGCAGCCGGGGTCGGGCCGTCCTCGCCGTCGCTAGCGAGGGTGAGCAAGCTGCAGCCTTCGGCGCCCGCGAGCGGCTCGACGGCAGCGAGGGCGAGCTCTTGATTGCGGCCACCTCGACCTAGCGGTTCGGTGGTCGGGTGGACGTCGACGAGGGTCTCGCCGCCCGTCACGAGGCAGAGCGGTGGACGCAGGGGCAGATCGTCGGGCAGCTCGCGGAGCAGGGCGGCGAGGCGACGGCCGGTCGCGGCGGCGGGACCGGTCATCGCGGGCAACATGACGATCGAGTCGAGGCCTTCGGAGATCGCGGCCCGGCAGGCGGCCTCGCGTGCGTCGGCGTTGCTGGCGAGCAGGACCGTATTCACGCGCTGCTCGGGCGGCGGTGGCTCGGGGATCGGCAGCGCCTCGATCAGCCGACGGATGTTCGCCGGTGCATCGGCGAGCACCTGCTTGGATGTGTCGGCGAGGCGAGCCAGCTCGCGGGCAGGATCGAAGTAGACGGTCGGGCCCGAGCCGACCAGCGCGAGCTCGTCGCCGACGACGTCGGAGATCACGATGCCGACGACCGAGGCGGGCGCGAAGGCGCGGGCGAGGCCACCGGCCTTGAGGCAATCGAGCCGACGACGCACGAGGTTGATCGCGTGGATCGAGACCTCATGGGTGAGCATGTGCCCGACCAGGGCGGTCCACTCGTCGAGCGGGATCGTCGGTTCGCTGAGCAGGGCCGAGGCGCCGCCGGAGATCGGGCAGAGCACGAGATCGTTCGGCGTGACGTCGCGGGCGAGCTCTCGCAAGCGCGCCGACGCGGCGAGGCTGCGCGGGCCGGGCAGGGGATGGTCACCGAGCATCACCTCGATTGGACCGAGCCCCTTGGCCCAGACGGGCTGACGACGCCCGACGTCCGGCTCGAGGTGCTTGGCAATGATCAGGCCGCCTGCGATCCGATCACCGAAGCGCTCGAGCAGGGCCTCTGTCATCGCGACGCTGGCCTTGCCGGCCCCGAACACCCACACACGTGCGCCCGGGCGGAGGGTCAGCACGTGCTCGCCGACCAGCAACGCGTCGCGCTCGAGCACGCGGGTGTTGGCGAGCACGCAGCGACGCGGATCGACGGCCGTGAGCGCGGCGGCGGCGATGCGGGCGAGCGAGGTCCCTCGCGCGTGCGAGCGAAGGCCCGCGCAGCCGTCTAGCAGGCGCGCGACCCAGCGCTCGTGCAGCTCAGACATCGTTGGCGCAGGTGAGGAACGCGTCGCAGCTGGCCGCGGCGGTGCACTGATCGAACGCGTCGCGGGCCTTGCTGGCGCGATCGAGGTCGAGCTCGCACTGAACCGCACACTCGACGTAGGTGCTGGTCATCGTCTCTTTGAGCACGCGCAGCTCGTCGGGGCTGAGCTCGACGCCCTCAGCCTCGGCCCCGCACACGATCGCGCGCTCGCAGAAGCGATCACAGGTCTCGCTGATGCCGGGGGTCGGGCCCGACTGTGGGCCGCCCGAGTAGGTGGTGTCGA
>CBFGLP010001012.1:0-8883 GCA_965649595.1 uncultured Myxococcales bacterium
GAGTAGTCGAGCGTGACCAGCTGCATGCCCTTCGGGGCCATGAAGCCGCGACGGATGCGTCGCCCATGCTCGGTCCGGATCGGGATGTTCTGCAGGTTGGGCTCGCTGCTCGACAGCCGGCCGGTAGCGGCGACCGCCTGGTGAAAGTGCGTGTGGAGGCGGCCAGTCTCGGGGTTGATCAGGGTCGGCAGCGTGTCGAGGTAGGTGCCCTTGAGCTTGGTCAGGCTGCGATAATCGAGGATCAGCTTGACGATCGGATCGAGCAGCGCGAGCTCCTCGAGCGACTGCGCGTCGGTGCTGTAGCCGGTCTTGGTCTTCTTCTTGGCCGGTAGCCCGCGATCCTCGAACAGCAGCTTGCCGAGCTGCTTGGGCGAGTTGGGATCGACCGCGTAGCCAGCCTCGGCCTCGATCTGCGCGCGCAGCTGCTCGATCTGCTCGCCGAGCTCGTCGGCCTGACGTTTCAGCTCGGCCGTGTCGAGCATGATCCCGCGCCGCTCGAGCCGAGCGAGCACGTGGGCGAGCGGCAGCTCGACCTCGTCATAGAGCTTCTGCGTCTGCTCGCCGGCGTCGCGGATGGCGTTCTCGAGGTGGGGGCCCAGCATCGCGAGGATCGCCACGCGCTGCCCTGCCCAGGGCCCCGCGAGCGCGATGCCGACGGTGTCGTAGTCGACCGCCTTCTTGCCCCGGCCGACCAGCGCCTCGCGGGTGCTCAGCGTCTGGCCGCACAGATCGTGGCTGAGCCCCTCGAGCTCGTGATCGGCCCGCGCCGGATCGAGCAGGTACGAGGCGAGCTGGCTGTCGACCGCGATCCCGGCCAGCTCGAGCTCGCTGCCGGGTCGCATGAGCACGACCTCCTGGTTCTTGACCGCGTGGCTGTACTTGCGCAGCTTCGGATCGCGCAGCGCCGGCCCGACGCGCTCGAGCAGGTCGGCCAGCTTCCACTGCTGGATACCCGCGTCGCTGATCCCCCGGTGGGCGATCGGCAGGTAGATCGGCGCTTCGAGCAGGCTCGCCGGCTTGGGCCCGGGGATCGCCAGCGCGAGGCCGATCGCGTCGGCTCGCATGGGATCTTCGCCAGACAGCTGCAGCTCGAACGCCAGCACCCCCGCTTGCTTGGCGTGGGCCAAGAAGGCCTCGAGCTGGTTGGCGTGCGTGCGCTCGAGCACCTGCGTCTCGGTGCCCTCGAGCGAGACGCCGGCGAGCTTGTCGAGCGTCTCGACCAGCTCGCGCGGGGCCATCCGTCGCGTGCCGCCGCGCGTGTTGACGGCCCCGGCCAGCGTGCTCCTGAACCCCAGCGGATCGAAGAAGCTCTCCATCTTCGCGCGCTCGGGGCCCTTGTCGCGGGCAGCGTCGAGCTGCATCGGGAGGTCGTAGTCGACGCGCAGGCTGACCAGCTTGCGGCTCATCCGGGCGTCTTCGGCGTGCTGCTCGAGCTTCTCGCGTCGCTTGGCCTGCTTGATGTCGGCCGTGTGGGCCAAGATGCCCTCGAGCGAGCCGTACTCCTCGAGCAGGCCCTGCGCGGTCTTGGGCCCGATGCCTGGCACGCCGGGGATGTTGTCGGAGCTGTCGCCGGACAGCGCGAGCAGATCACCGAGCAGCTCGGGTCCGACACCCCAGCTCTCGCGGACCTCGGCCGGACCGACGCGGCGGTTCTTCATCGTGTCCCACAGCCGGATCGTGCCGCCGCGCGCGTCGTCGTCACCTTCGACGAGCTGCATGAGGTCCTTGTCGCTCGACACGATCACGACCTCGAGCCCCCGGTCGGCGCCCTCGCGAGCATAGCGGGCGATCAGATCGTCGGCCTCGAAGGTGCTGTGCTCGACCCAGGGGATCGAGAGCGCGTCGGTGGCATCGCGGACGAGCGGGATCTGGGGGCGGAGGTCTTCGGGCGGCGGCGGACGGTTGGCCTTGTACTCAGGGTAGATCTTCTTGCGCCAATTCAGCCCATCGGTCGCGTCGAACACCGCCAGCAGGTACTCGGGCGCGAACTCCTTGCGGACCGCCTGGACCATGCGGACGTAGCCGTGGACCGCGTTGACCGGGCGGCCGTCGGGCGCCGTCAGCATCGGCAGCGCGTGGTAGGCCCGAAACAGGAAATTGTTGGCGTCGATCAGGAACAAGCTGCCGACGCCGCCTTGGGGACGACCGCTCATGACTGGGCTCCGGGGCGCGACTGGCCGGGGTGCATTCGGGCGGTTCTACCTGGTTGTGCGGCGCCGCGCATGGGCCCTGCGCTGACCCGACGAACCCATGATCGCGGCCCGATCAGGGCAGCGCCACCCGCTCGCGCCGGCGCACTTTGCTGTACTCGCGCGCGTCCTCGCAGTCGTAGTCGGGCACGCTCTCGGGCTCATGAATGGCGCCCTTGTCGGTGTGCACGATCACCAGCTGCCTGGTCTCGACCTCGACGTCGATCTCGGTCCACTCCTCGCAGACGTGGCTGCCAGCGCTGGAGGCCTCGCCCGTCCACAGGATTTGTAGGCCGCCCTGCTGATCCACGAGCATCACGAGCACGAGCGAGTCGGAGCTGCGGATGTCCTCGCCGTAGTGGCAGGTGAACCACAGCTCGAGCAGGCGCCGGTCGTCGGCGTCGCGGCCGATCAGGGCCATCGACGCTTGGGCGCGATCGAATTCGTGGGTGCACAGCACCGACTTCCACTCGTGCTCGATCGCGTGACCCGAGCCGAGCTCGCGCAGAGTGATGCGGGTCGTGACCGACGCGAGCTGCTGGTCCTCTTCGATCTCCTCGGGCATTCCTTCGAGCCGAGCCTCGAGCTCGAAGTCGAGGCCGTGGAGATCGATGCGATAGGTCTGTGATTGATCGTCGCCGCCGATCTCGTCGGCCTGCACGAAGGTCCGCTCGGGAACGCCGTGCCAGTTCTGCGGGATCACCGGCTCGGATGGGGCTGCTGCGACTGCATCGGCGGAAGGCTGGACGGTCTGAGTGGGCGTCGGCTCGCCTGCAGGTGGGGTCGACTCGGGTGCGTTCGACTCGGAGCCGGCGATGCTCGCCTGAACCGGCGCCGGCTTGCTGGCGGACTCCGACGCTCCGCACCCGCTAGCGAGCCCGAGCACGATCAACCCCGAGCACCACACACTCGATCGCATGTTCGTCCCCCTCGATGGAGCGACGCGCGTGTGCGGTCGCCCGATTCCCCGCTCAGGGCAAGGGCACGCGCTCGCTGCCGCGGTCCTCGGTAAAGTTGCGCGCGTCCTCGCAGTCGTAGCCGGTCTCGCCCGGCTCGTAGATCTCACCTGAGCGCGAGCGCTGGATCGTCACCGCGCCGGGCTCGACCGTGAGCACGACCGCGTCGTACTCGGCACACACCCAGCTCGATCGGCTGGCCAGCTCGCCGGTCCATAGCGGTCGGAGACCCTCGGCGTCGGCCCCCTCGGCCCCCGTGGGGCCGACTGGGACGAGCAACAAGACCACCAGCGTCTGCGTCGAGCGGATGTCCTCGCCGCTGCCACACGTCAGCCGCAGCTCGAGCAGGCGGGCGCCGTCGGCCTTGCGGGCCAGCTCGTTGATCGCCGGGATCGCCCCCTCACCCTGGTAGAACTCGGCGCTGCACGCCTCGGTCGTCCACTCGTGCTCGTAGGTGCGAGCCGAGCTCGCGTCCGTCAAGCGCCACTTCGCCAGTCCAGGCGAAGCCACGTCGAGCGCGAGCTCGTAGCTCGAGCCGGCGCTCTCGAGCGAGTAGCGAGCCGTGGTGTCGCTGGCCTCGAGCTTGCGGCCCTCTCGGTACTCGTCCTTCGCGGCCGTGGTCCAGCCATTGCCCGCGGGTCCGCCCTCGTGCTCGGGCGGAGTCACGAGCGAAGTGGAAGCGCCAGGGTCCGGTCGGCTGACCTCCCCCTGCCCTGCCTTGCAGGCGCAGACCAGCACCAGGCCGACCAACGTCGCGCACAGCTCAGCTCGCATGCTCATCGTCGCCATCGCGTTTCTGGGCTCGATCATGCCCCAAGTCGATCGGCCGCGACGCGAGCTGGGCATCGAAGTCCCTGATCTCGCGCGGGATCGCCAGCACGCCCGAGCGCTGGTTGAACGCCTCCGAGCGCTTGCGGGCGAACAAAAACGCGGTCTGGATCATGCTCGCGACCGGCACCGCCAGCAGCGCTCCAGTCAGCCCGTACATCTCCTCGCCGGCCAAGAGCGCGAACACGACGATCACCGGGTGGATGTGCGCCGCGGTGCCGATGATCTTGGGGTTGAGGTAGTTGGCCTCGAGCAGGTGGATGCCGAGGATCCACGCCAGCATCGCCAGGGCCTTGTTGAACGCCAGCCCGCCCTCGGGATCGGCCTCGTTGGAGATCAGCGCGACCAGCAGAATCGGCAGCGAGGACAAGATCGCGCCGAAGATCGGGATCAGGCTGAGCACCGCTGCCAGCACACCGAGCAGGAGGCTGTACTTGATCCCGAAGATCAGCAGGCCGACATAAGTCAGCACGCCGTTGACCAGGCAGATCAGCAGCTGCCCGCGGATCACCCCGGCCATGCCCTGATCGACGCCGATCGACAGCTCGTCGAACTCCGGCCGGTGCTCGGGCGGCACCAGCGAGCGGATGAAGCCCTGCACGCGGTCGAGGTCGACCAAGATGAAGGCCGCGAGCATGAAGGTGAGCACGAAGTCGGTCAGGAACGACGCGATGCCGGTGATCAGCACGCGGACGGCCGTGCCGGCCGCCTCGGTCAGCTCGCCGCCCTTGCTGGCCACGATCTCGCGCACGATGTCGCCGAAGCTCTGCTGGCTCGGCTTCGAGTCGGCCTCGATCAACCATCCGCCCGCGTTCTCGCGCACCTCGAAGTGGGCGCGGCCGAGATCGACCCGGTAGGTCCCGTCGGGCAGCGGCTGGACGATCAGCTCGCTGCGCGCGGGCGCGGCCTCGGGCTCGGCTCCGAACGCGCTGCCGAAGGTCTCGTCGATCCACTCGGTCGCCTTGGGCAGCCACTCGTCGTTGAGCCTGGCGATCATCTCGGGCGCCGAGTCGCGCAGCCTGGACAGATCGGCGAGCACCCCAGGCAAGAGCACGCCGAAGAAGCCGGTCATGAAGCCGAACAGCGCGAGATAGATCAGGATCACCGCGAACCCGCGACCGCCCACGCGCGGGGCCAACCGACGGACCAGCGGCGCGAGCAGGTACGCGACCAAGGTGCCGAACGCGAACGGCACCACGATCGAGCGGAACAGCACCAAGAGCAGCAGCAGGAACAGCAGGAAGCCCCACAGCCGCGAGAAGCGACGCATCACCGAGACCAGGCTCTCCGAGATGCGAGGGCGCTCGGGACCACGTAGCGGGCCACGTCGCTCACCGGAGCCGCTCGGGGTGTCGTTCGACTCGGCCACGATCGGGAGACTATCCTACGAGACCCGAGCGCTCGAATCGAGTCAGGGCTTGGCCGGCCCCGCAGGCGCCGCAATCGACTTGGACATCGGCCCTGGCTCGAGCCCGCTCGCCGTCGCGGCGTCCCAGCTGCCGCAGTTGGTGCAGCGGAACGCGAACCGGTCCATCGTCGATCCACACTTGCGACACAAGAGCCCGGTCGAGCGAGGCCGACGCATCGCCGCCTCGCGGGCTTGCTCGCGCTGACCTCGGGCCAGACGCAGCCGGACCAGCTCGAGCTGAGCCTCGGCGCTGCGCTCGGCCACCCGCTCGAGCGCCGTCGCGGCTTGCTCGGGGTGCTGACGGGCGACCTTCTCGGCGAGCGCGACGACCAGCTGCGGCTCTTGAGCGATCCGCAGGCTCGACAGCATCCGCTCGATCATGTCGCCCTGATAGCTGCGCTCGCTCGCCCACTCCCAGGCCTCGTCGACGATCACCGCCGCGCCAGCCGGGGCCAGCTCCCACGCGCGCTGCCAGGACTCGAGCGCGAGCGGCCGATCGCCGACCGCCGACTCGACCCGGGCACGCACCGTCCAGCAGTGTCCGCTGTCGGGCGCGAGATCGACGGCGCGCTCGGCCAGCTTGCGAGCCTTGCGGTCCTCCGTGTCCTCGAGCGCCTCGGCGGCCTGCCCAGCCAGCGCGTGGCCTCGACCGATCCTCGCCTCGCTCGCGCGCCGGCCCTCGACCAGCTTCTCGAGCCGCTCCCACGCCGCAGCCGCTCGCTCCCACGCGCCCGCCTGCTCGAGCGCCCGGGCGAGGGTCTCGAGCGTGGCGACCGAGCGCGGCGCGAGGCTGACCGCCCGCACCAACGCGCCGACGGCTGCTCGCTCGTTCCCCTGGGCCAGCAAGTCGCGGCCAAGCCCGACGAGCGCCGCGACCCGCTGCTCCGAGGGCAGGTTGGCCGAGGCCAGCACCGTGCGGTGGACCGCCTTCGCCCGCTCGATCCGGCCGCGCTGACGATCGAGCGCCGCGAGGGCCAAGAACACCGTGGCTTCGCCCGGCTCGCGCTCGCAAATGTGCTCGAGCTCCTGGGCCACGTTCTCGCGGTCGCCCTCGGCCAGCTCGTAGAGCACGCGGTTGCGGCGGGCGAGGTTCTCGCGATCGATCCGTCGCGGACCGACGTACCACCAGCCCACGCCGAAGCCGATCGCCAGGCAAAACAGCGCGACCAAGACGAAGCTCATGGCTGCTCCTCGCTCGATCGCCCGCCAGCCCGCTCGCTCGTCCGCATCGACGCGGGCGGACGGAAGCCCACGTCCTCGCCGATCGCGGTCATCGAGTCGCCGGGGTCGGGGCTCGGGGTTGGGCGCCGCTCGGGATCGGCAAGCATGCGATCGCGCCGGAGCTTCTCGGTCATCACCTTCTTCACCCGGATGTCGAGGTGGGCCTCGGCGGCCAGGATCTCGTCTTCCTCCTGCTGGCGCAGCGGCAGCGTGCGCAGCTCGAGGATCTCTCGCTCGAGCTCGCGCAAGCGTCGTTGCAGGATCGCCGTGCTGCGGATCCGGAAGGGTGCACGCATGGCCAGCAGCATCAGCACACCCACGCACCCACCCCAGCCGGCCAACAGCGCGGCGACATTCATCTTGAAGCGGCTGCGGATCAGCGGATCGACGAAGTCGAAGCGCGGGACCAGCAGTACGACCTCGACCCACGCGCGGTTCTCCTGCAACACCAGCGAGAACCAAATCAGGCCCAGGATGAAGAGGATCAGGCTGACGCCGAGATATGCCCTGCCGAGAACGGACACGAGTCGGGCGGACCATAGCACGGCGAGCTCTCGATCCAGCCCGGGATCAACCCGGGGGTGTGCGAACCCGACCCGGGTCGAGCTGGCGAGGTCCCCAGGCCGAGGGGGACCGTGTATCCTCGGGCCATGTCTTCCGCCCCTCTCCGGCACCGCAACTCCGCTCCCGCAGGCCGGGCCTCGATGGGAGGCCTGGATCGTCGAGTCGACCGCCTCGCCCTCGCCGCCAGCCTCGCGTTCCTGACCGGGCTCGGGCTGGGCTGTCAGACAACCAAGGGTCCGAGCGAGCTCGACAAGGAGCTGGCCAAAGCCCGCAAGGACGCGACCAAGCGCAAGGCCGCCGAGTGCTACCCCGAGAGCCAGAACCCCTGCTACGCGGACGCGCAGGGCAACGTCGGAGCCGAGGGCACCGCGGGTCGTGGCATCTGCAAGGAAGGCATGAAGGCCTGCGACGCCGAGGGCTTCTGGCTCGCCTGCGACGGCGCGGTGCTTCCGGCGACCGAGCTGTGCAATGACGTCGACGACGACTGCAACGGCCGCGTCGACGACGGCTTCGAGCGAGCCGGGACCAAGTGCTTCGCCGGTCAGGGCGAGTGTCGGGTCGAAGGCAAGGTCTCGTGCACCCCCGACGGCAGCGCGTCGGTCTGCTCGGCGCAGGCCAAGACCCCGACCGACGAGGTCTGCGACGGCAAGGACAACGACTGCGACGGCACGCCCGACGACGGCGACGTCGCTGGCACTGGCGAAGAGTGCAAGACCGGCGAGGCCGGTGCGTGCAGCGTCGGCGTCAAGCAGTGCACGAACGGCTCGATCAAGTGCGTGTCGAGGCACGTTCGCACGGTCGAGATCTGCAACAAGATCGACGACGACTGCGACAACAAGGTCGACGAAGAGTGCATGAACGAGCAAGAGGCGCGCGAGGCCGGGATCATTAAATGAGTCAGCGCGGCTGACTTAGTCGGCGCCCACAGGGCGCCGAGCTTCGGGGGCGCCGAGATTGGGGGGCGCTGAGATGTTGAGTCAGCGCGGTCGGCTTGGTCGGCGCCCGCGCTGACGCGCGCATCGCCACTCGTCTTCGTCAGCGCCCACTCGGAAGCGCGGAGTGCAGCCATCCACGTGTCGCGCCCGCTCCGCGCGCAGCGGATCTGCGATACGTCGCACGAAGGTCACCGCCCGGCCCCCCTCCCCTGTGGCCGGGCCGCCGACTACCCTCCGCCGGAATGCCACAGGTTCTGCGCGATCGTACTCGCTTGGTCATCGGCATCGCGGGTGGCAGTGGGTCTGGAAAGACCACCGTCGCCGATGCCCTCGCCACGGCCCTGCCCTCGGGCTCGGTCGCCATCCTGCGCCACGACAGCTACTACCGCGATCGCCCCGATCTCGATCTCGAGGAGCGACACCGGCTCAACTACGATCACCCCGAGGCGCTCGAGACCCCGCTGCTCGTCCAGCACATCCAGCACCTCAAGGCCGGCAACCCGGTCGCCGTGCCGGTCTACGACTTCAAGACCCACCGCCGGATGCCCGATACCGATCGGCTCGACCCTGCGCCGATCATCATCGTCGAAGGCATCTTGGTGTTCGTCGAGGAGCACCTGCGCCGCGAGCTCGACGTCAAGATCTTCGTCGACACCGAGTCGGACATTCGCGCGATTCGACGGATCCGCAGGGACATGCGCGAGCGCGGGCGCGACTTCGAGTCGGTCCGAAATCAGTACTACGAGACGGTCCGACCGATGCACCTGCAATTCGTCGAGCCG
>CBFGLP010001013.1:0-4856 GCA_965649595.1 uncultured Myxococcales bacterium
GCCCCGAGCCCGGGCACGAGCCCCAGCTGGCCGACAATCCCTGCACCTGCATCACCACGGTCATCGATCGCTTGCAACCCACCTACGAGCAGGCGATTCGGCGAGTGCACGGCGACGGGGTCTCGCTCGAGCGCTACGCCGCCGAAGCTGGTATCACGCGAGGAAACGCCGCCGTCCGCCTCCACCGCGCTCGCAAGGCCCTGCACGGCCAGCTCAGCGAGTGCTGCGGGCGCTGTGCCGACGCTGGCTGCCGCGACTGCACCTGCGCTCACGATCCCGACTGACGGCGCCGCTCAGGTCCAGATCACGTGGCTCTGGAACCCGACGATGTCCCCGTCCGGGGCGAGCCCCACGACATAGACTGGATGCCGTCCCAAAGGACGCGACAGATCTCGGCCAATCAGGACGCCGGTCAGGTCCCGCAGCTCCTCGCAGATCAGCGCAACCAGCTCGCGTGCCTTTTGGCCTTGCACCGGATCACCGCCGTTGCGCTCGATCAGGTTCTCGAACAGGCCAGTCAAGCTGCGGGTCCAGCGTTCGATCTGATCGGCGGGATCGTCGAGGTCGAGCTTCAAGGCCGCCGCGAAGCACTCGCGCGAGAGCGAGCCCAGCTCCGCGCCGCGATGGAAAGCCTTTATTGGCTCGTCGCCCTCGCTGCTCCAATAGTCGAACCAAAGACCCTCGACCAATTCGCGGATCCGCTGGGTCAGCTGCGTGCCCCGGTCGGCGCAGGGTGTATTGCCCATGTATCGAGGTTAGCCGGCCGGATTGGCGCCGGATCCCACGATTGATGGATTTATCGTGCAAGCGCGCCGGGATGCTCGGTTAAATCCCGACACCCGCCACTATCGGCGGCGCCCCCGGAAGCTGCAAGCAATACTCGACGAACGCCTCGAACACCGGCCGGCTCCGCCCCTGGGTTGGAATCGCGTGCAAATGCAACGCTGGCAACGCGTTGACCTCGAGCAACACCGCGTGCTCGCTCGCCCGCGGCGGCCCCTCGCAAAACTCCGAAAACGACCCGCGCAGATCGACGCCGGCGACGTCGACTCCGAGCAAGCGCGCCGCCTCGACCGCGACCCCGATCCACCCCGGGTGCAGCTCGTCACTGCGATCAATCACCTCGACCTCGTCGAACGACAGCTCGATCGTCTCCCCGAGCGCGAGCACGTCGTCGAGCGCCCGCCGCTCGGGCTCGAGCCGCTCCTCGACCATCTCCAGCTCGATCTCGTCGAGCACCAGCAGCGCCGGCTCGCGCCAGCTCGCCCGCCGCGGATCGTCGTTGAGCGCGGCGACCAGCTCCCGGATCGTCCGCTGCCCGTCACCGACGAGCTGCGGGCGGCGAATCTCGGCCGCAGCGACGAAGCGTCCGCCGACGATCGCTACCCGCAGGTTGGTCCCCGGGACCTGCGGCTCGAGCACGACCTCCTCGTCGCGGTCGAGCTCCCGCGCATAGCGATAGGCAGCGAGCAAGCCGTCGAAGTCGTGCACCCCGGTGACCACGCCGACTCCCCGGTTGCCCCAATTCGGCTTGACCACCAATTCGCCGTGCTCGACCAAGAAGGTGCGCGCGCGCATGGCCGCCTGTGGGTCGCTGCTCGGATCCCGGCGATCATCCAAGAGCAGCTGATCGACCACCGGCAGCCCATGCAGGCCCAATTGCTCGCGCGCCAAGAACTTGTTGTTGGCGAGCGTCTGCGCGACCTCGGTCAAGAAGGGCGAGCGCGTCTTGGAGATCAGCGCCTTGCGAGCCGGACCCTGCGGCGGCTTGTACGACAGGCGCAAGAAGAAGTCGCTGTGCTCACTGCCGAGCGGCTCCCACCCGACGCCGAGCCGCTCGGCGGCGGCGATGATCAGCCGGTTGGTCCGGCTCCACCGGGCGAGTGGATCGACGTCCTTGCGGCTCATCCGGCGCACCTCATTCGTTCGACCCGACCCCGTAGGAGACCAAGCGAGCCGCGCCGTCGCCCGTGATCACTCGGCCCGGCGCGTCAACCATCGCTTGCAGATACTTGGGCAGCCGAAACATCGCGCGGTGCTGGTCGAGATCGTAGACGCGCAGCAGCGGCTCGGGCAGCGCGGCGATCCGCTCGGCCAGATCGGGCGGATCGATCTCGAACGCCCGCTTGCCGGCCAGCGCGATCCCCCACAGGCAATGAAACGAGGGCACGAAGGTGTGCAGCAGCCGGACCCACGGAAATACCGCCCGCAGGGTCGAGAGCGTGGTCCCGATGATCCGGCCATCGCTCGGATCGATCTCGCCGGCCTGCATGATCACGAGCCCGTCGTCGGCGAGCGCCCGCTCGACGGTCCGATAAAAGCGCGTGGTGAAGAGGTCGAGCGAGGGGCCGTCCTCGACCGGATCGGTGATGTCGAGCACGATCACGTCCCACGCCCCCGCAGGCGTGGCCGCGAGCGTGGTCTGGATGTCCTCGTAGCGAAGCTCGACCCGCGGATCGTCGAACGCCCCCTCGTGCCAGCTGGGCAGGAAGCGCTTGCAGATCTCGACGACCTCGGGGTCGAGATCGATCGCCAGCACGTGCTCGACCTCGCGGTGGCGAACCAGCTCGCGCAAGCTCGCGCCCTCGCCCGCGCCCGCGACCAACACCCGTCGAGCGTGGCCATGGATCACCAAGCCCGGGTGGATCAGCGGCTCGTGGTAGAGCGCCTCGTCGGCCTCGGACGACTGGATCAGGCGATCGAGGAACAGCGCGCGTCCGTACGAGGGCGTCTCGGCCACGACCACGTGCTGCCAAGCGGTCTGCTGCTCGACCAGCACCTCGTCGAGGCCGAAGATGACCTGCATGCCGGTCGCGACCGGCTCGGCGATCACCCGCTCGGGCATCAGCTCCGCGTCGCCACTCGGGCTTGGGCCAAAGCTCGGGCTCTCAATCGGGTCGGGTTCGCTCGAAGTCACGGCAGACCTCCGTCGACGTCGGTCGACGTGCAGTGTATGAGTGCCGGTCGTGGAAGCGACGCGCAAGCGGTCGACCAAGCCCGCGCAGCGAACGCTGCTGATTGGCGGTGCCGGCGGGGTCGCCTCGGCCTGCCTCGCGCTGCTCGACCAGGACGCGCTCGGCCACTCGTTGCTCGAGGGCACCAGCGCGCTGTTCCTGCTCGATCGCGATCGCCCCCGCCTCGAGCTGCCCGAGCGCGTGGCAGCGCGAGCGACCTGGCTGCCCGCGCAGAGCCTCGACGACAAGGACCAGCTCTCGGCCCTGCTCGTCGAGCACCGAATCTCCGAAGTGATCGAACTCGCGGAGGTCGGCACCTGGGACTGCGTCGAGGCCTGTGCTGAGCAGGGCGCCTCGTTCCTGACCACCTGCTTCGATCTCTGGCCCGTCGACGACGAGCGGCCCGCTCGCGGTCCGCAAGTCCAGTCGATGCTGCGCGCGCGCGAGCTGTTCGAGCCGCCGGACATCGCGGCGGGCGTGCACTTGATCGGCGCGGGCATGAACCCAGGCCTGGTCAACTCGCTGGTCGCCGCGGGCCTGCGTGCGTTCGCCGAGCGGGTCGGGTGTGCCCCGAGCCTGCGCGAGCTCGAGCTCCACTCGATCTTGTTCACCGAGATCGACGCGACGATCGAGCTCGATCCTCGCAAGGGTGATCGCTTCGCGGCCACCTGGAACCCCGAGGGTTGCCTCGAGGAGCTGCTCGAGCCCGTCGCGATGATCGTGCGCGGGGGCGAGCTGGTCGCCCTCGATCATCGGCCGCACCGGGCCGAGTACGCGGCGCGCTGCGGCGGCGAGACGATCATCGGGCACCTGGTCCCGCACGAGGAGCTGGTCACGCTCGGGGCGATGTACCCGACGGTCGAGCTCGGCTACGTCTACCGGCTCCCCGAGGTCAGCCGCGCCGCGCTGGCCGAGCACCCCGAGCGCCCGGTCGACGAGTGGCTGGTGCGGCGGCTCTATCCGCCCTTTTGCGACCAGCTCGACGGCTTCGATCGGATCGGCGCGCTGTTGTGCAGCCATCGCTTCGGCGAGCTGTGGATCGGCTGGCAGACCGAGCTGAGCCAGGCGCGGCGCTACGGCACCAACGCCACGCTGCTGCAGGTCGCCGCGGGGGTGCTCGCCGGATGGTCGAGCCTGCGCACGCTCGAGCCGGGCGTCTGGCTGCCCGAGGAGCTCGACAGCCGCCAGGTGCTCGCGCGGGCCAGCTCGCTGCTCGGCGAGCCGAAGATCGTGTGGGACCCCGACGCGCCGGTCCGCACGATCACGCAGCGGCGCGTGTAGTCGGCAGCCCGATCAATCCCGGGCTCGAGCTGGTCGTCGACGCGACCACCACATGCCCACGCCCGACCAGGCGAGCAGGCACAAGCCGAGCGCGACGAGCAGCATCAGGATCTGCCCGGCGACGCCCAGCAGCTCGCCAGTGTGCAGCTTGAACAGCACGCGGGTCAGGCCGCTGGCGCCCTCGTGACGCGCGAGCACGTTGCCCGCGCCATCGAGCCAAAGCTCGGTCTCGGCGTCGTCGTCGAGCCAGGCGTGATAGGGCTGTTCGGGCGCCTGCGGGAGCCCGAGATCGGTGACTGGCGCCCCGCCCTCGCGCTCGGCCGCCGCGACGATCTGCTCGAGCGAGAGGTGCTCGGCGATCACTGGAGCCTCGGGCGGCACGAAGCTGATCGCGCTGCGAAAGAGCAGGATCCCACCCGTGACCGCCGAGATCAGCACCAGCACGGCCGCAGCGAGGCCCACGGCGTTGTGCAGCTTGAACAGGCTCCGCCGGCGCATCGGCTCGGGCTCGGTACCCCGCAGCGAGCCAGAGGTCAACCGGAGTGCACGGAGGCCACGCAGTGGCCGGAGTGCATGGAGGTCGACGAGCGCTCGCAGTCAACCGGAGTGCACGGAGGCCAC
>CBFGLP010001014.1:0-3075 GCA_965649595.1 uncultured Myxococcales bacterium
CCGTCGAGCGGCTCGTGACGAGCCTGCTCGGGGCTCATGTAACCGACCTTGCCAAACACGACGCCGGGCAAGGTCAGGCTGGCCTTGAGGCTGCTGGTCGCGAGGCCAAAGTCGGCGACCCGCACGGCGCCTGCCCAATCGATCAGCACGTTGGAGGGCGAGACGTCGCGGTGGACGAGGCCGAGGCCCGGGAAGGTGTGCGCGTAGTGCAGACCGCGCAAGACCTCTCGACAAATGTGCACCGCCAGCGGGACCGGGAACGCGCGCCCGACCTCGGCGCAGCGATCCCACACATCGGCGAGATCGCGACCCTCGATCGCCTCCATCGCGATGTAGAGCTGGTCGTCGATCTCGCCGCAGGTGCGGACGTCGACGATGTTGTTGTGGTGAAGGCGAACGACCAGCCGGGCTTCGTCGAGAAACCGTGTCCGGTAGTCGTGATCAGGCAAATTGGCGCGCAGCAGCTTGACTGCACACATACGAGCCAACGGCCCGTCACCGACCCCCGCCAGGTAGACCGTGGCCATGCCGCCCTCGCCGAGCGTGGCCAAGAGCGTCATGTCGCCGAGGATCCGCGGCGGGTCGAGCCGCTCCAGGGCGCTCATGACCATGGGCCGGAAGCTACCACGACGAGCCGGATTGCGAGTAGACTCTGCGGGCCTCATGCCCGACTCGCCCGAAGCGCGACACGCCCCGGGGATTCTCTACTACGATCCCAACCCCACGACGGCGAAGCTCGCGACCGCGAGCCTGCGCCTCGCGGGCTATGAAGTTTATAGCGCGACGGGTCAGCGCGAGGCCGTCAGCCTGTTCAAGCTGCATGGCAAGCAGGGCGACAACACCATCGTCGCGCTGCTCTTGGACGCATCTACCGATCCAACGATCAGTGCGTCGGTGCTGCGCGAGCTGGTGCGCCTGCCGGGCGCGTCCGACATTCCCGGCATCCTCATCGTGAGCCGGCGCAACCCGAACCCGATCCCCGCCGCTGCGGGTCTGCCGACGGTTCGGCGGCCTTTTTCGAGCCCAGCGCTGCTCAAGGTCGTCAACGAGACGATCGCTACGCACGACAGCGCGCGCTTGCCCGCGGAGCTCGAGGAGGGGCCCGATCAGCGCAAGGTTCAGCTCGGTCGGCTGTTGGCCAAGCACTTCCCCGGGCTCGGCGACAAGCTCTCGGACGACGCGCTGGCCGGCTTGCTGGCGGATCTCGAGGGCAGCGAGGAGCTGCCCAAGCCCACCGGCGAGCCGACGATCCAGATTGATCTCGCGGCCACCCGGCTCGAGTCGCTGCTCGAGATGCTGGCCGACGACTCGGTCACGGGCGTGCTCTCGGTCTCCTCCGAAGGCCGAGAAGCGCGCCTTCACCTCGAGCGGGGGCGCATCCGGCTGGCGGAGTACTTCGGCGACGACGAGGATCTCAAGTTGGGCCGCTTCGTTGTCGAAGGTGGCTACATGCGGGACGACGAGCTCGAGGCCTTCCTCGCCAGCCGCGATCCGCAGGGCCGCCCGCTCGGGCAGCGGCTGGTCGAGGCCGGGTTCATCACCCCCGGCGAGCTGGCGATGGCGATCGTCGCCCAGGCGCGCGAGATCACCTGCCACTTGCTGACCTTCCGCAGCGGCACGGCCGGCTTCTGCCCAATGACCAAGCTCGAGGCCGTGGGCGCGAGCGGGGCCGAGGAGGGCAAGGTCGAGCTGATCGTGGCCGAGGCGCTGCTCGACGGTCTGCGCCGGCTCGACGAGAACGCGCTGATGGGCCCGCAGATGCCCGAGCTCGAGGACGTCTACGTGCGCGATGACGCGAAGGTCAGCCGCATGGCCCGCGAGGTGCTGGCGCGCGACGAGCTCGACGTGCTCGAGCTGATCAACGGGCGCAACTCCGTCAAGGAGATCGCCCGCCGCACGCGGACGGGCACCTTCGCGGTGTCGCGGATCGTCTATCGGCTCAGCAAGTCGAGCGTGGTCCGGCGACGCGTCGAACCGGTGACGGTCTGAGCCCGCCGTGCTCAACTCGACTCCGTCTTTCTCGCCTCTGAACATCCAGTCATCGAGTCGCTCCGACGTGACCCCGATTAAACCGCCGCTCGTCCCGACCAAGCCTGGCGCGCCGCCCCTGCCGGGAACGGGCCCTGCGTCATGGCAGCGCGGGAGCTGGAAGACGGTGGTGGTGGTCGAGCGGGAGCGCGAAGCTCGGACTCGCTTGGCGAGGCTGGTCCGCGAAGCAGGCGCGGAGCGGAGCAAGCCGCTGCCCGACGGGACGCCGCAGCTGGCGGTGCACGAGGCGGAGGACGGCCAGACGGCGTGGGGGATGATCGAGGCGCTCAAGCCCGATCTCGTGGTCGCCGAGATCCTGCTCGAGAACCTCAGCGGCTTGCAGCTGCTCCGACGGGCAAAGGACAAGCTGCGCAACGCGGCGCCGCCGATCTACTTCGTCACCGAGATGAGCAACGAGGTCGACCGCTACTGGGCCCTGCGCAACGGGGCGTCGGCATACATCATCAAGCCCTACGAAGACGAGTTCCTGCGCAAGCGGATCTCGAAGTTCTTCGCCGAGGGCGTGGAAGAGCTCTCGGTCTGGCCGGAGGGGTGACGATGCCCGAGCGCTCCGAGACCGTCACCAACAACGTCCGCGTGACCGTGCAGGCGCGTTACGTGCCGCAGCGCTCGCGACCGGAAGACGAGCTGTGGTTCTTCGCGTACCACGTGACGATCGAGAACACCGGCGACGAGGCTGTTCAGCTCATCAGCCGGCACTGGATCATCACGGACGCAGAGACGCGGGTGCAGGAGGTTCGGGGCCCTGGTGTGGTCGGCGAGCAGCCGGTGCTCAAGCCTGGGGAGATGTTCGAATATACGTCGGCCTGTCCCCTGCCCACGCCATTTGGGACCATGCACGGGAGCTACCAAATGGTGACGGACAGCGGCGAGCAATTCGACGCGAACATTGCCCCGTTCACATTGAGCCTGCCGAACTGGGTTCACTAATCCCTGCCCGCCCCTGACGGGGCGTTGGTTCGTGCCTTCGACCGAGAATTAATTGGGGCTCATTGAATCAGCCGCGGGCGGCTGACGGAGCCTCTC
>CBFGLP010001015.1:0-9195 GCA_965649595.1 uncultured Myxococcales bacterium
GCCGCAGAGCGGCCGAAGAATCAGTCCGACGTGAGGGCGGGGGTCCCCTACTCGGCTTCGCCGAGTAGGGGGAGCCCCCTTCGGTAGGGTAAAGGAACGGCGACGTTCCCTCCCTCAAATCAGTTCGGTTGCTTCGCGGGACTCACCGCGGCGAACTCGACGGCGCTGGCCGAGCTGGCCGGCTTGAGCATCCGCAGCACCTGCTCTGCGGCATGCTCGGGCGAGACCGGCAGGGCTCCGTCATCATCGATGGCACCGAACGAGCCGAGGCCATTGATATAGGAGAGCACCGAGACCGCCAGACCTTCGGGATCGCCACCGATGAACACCCCTTCGGCGATCCCCCGCTCGATGACGCTCGCGTAGAGGCCCCGCATCACCCGCAGCAGGTTGTCGAGCTTCTCGCGGAACGCTGGCTCCTGGACAGCCATGGTGACCAGCAGATTGAACAGCCGGACCTCGTCCGGTTCGTCCTGCATCGTTCGCAGCTGCGCGATCACGAGCCGGCCGAGCGTGCGATCCGCTGGCTGATCCGCGACGGGAACAAAGTCCCAGCGGTCCTGCAGCGCCTTCGCATGATTCTCGAGGATGTCGTGAAAGAGCTGCTCTTTGGCCCGATAGTGGAAGTACACGCCTCCCTTGCTCAGGCCCGCCTCACGCGCGATGTCCAACAGGCGGGTGGCGGCATACCCTCGACGCACGAAGCATCGGGTTGCAGCCTCACGAATCTGTTGTTTCCTTGCCTCATCCGTCCGAGTTCTCGTCACTTAGGCCCTCCCAGTGGTGCTTTAACAGCACACTCCAACACGCTATCGAAATCTGCAGCCCCAGCCAAAGGCAATTTGTATCTCGGCAATTACGGCTAGTTGTCCGTACAAGATCAGCGTTGCGCTGACGCCGCTGCCTAAAACCGGCTCCGGGGCCCGATTCGGTTCGACTTACTTGCCTTCGAGGGCTTGTTCGATACCCATCCGGTTCGCCAGTCGATCCCTTCGGTCCTTCGCACAGTGGTCTTTGGGCGGGGATTCTCGGCCGGTCCACTTCGGAGCGTTTCGCGCCACTGTGGCACGAGCGGCCCCTCGCCAGCTGGTGCATCCTCGGACCCGCTGAATGACGGCCCTTGAACGGGCGTCTGACGGCCGCGCGAGGACACCATGCCCAGCCCCACTTCCCGGTCCTTCTTGTCCTGCTTGCCTGTGGCGCTCAGCGCCGTCTTGCTGCTCCCTGCTTGCTCGATCTCGGTCAACTCGAGCGCTTCGGGCTCTCGGAGCCCGAGCACCAGCTCGGATCACTACGACCACCCCAAGCCGAACTCGGGCAGCAAGTCCAACTCCAGCAAGTCCAACTCCAGCAAGGCCAACGGCAGCGGGCACTCGAAGGGCAAAGGTGGTGACGCGCCGCAGGCCGACAAACCGAACGAGCCGGAGGCCGAGCAGCCAGAGTCCGACGAGCCGGACAAGCCCGAGGCCGAGAAGCCGGGTCGGTCCAAGCCGCCCAAGCCCGCGCGGAACAAGCCCGGCAAGCCGCCTCGGTCCAAGCCCGCGCCCACGCCCGAGCCTGCCCCCGAGCCTGATCAACCCGAGCCTGATCAGCCCGACACCGAGCCCCAGCCCGATCCGCAGCCGGATGCCGAGCCGGATGTCGACCCCGACCAGCCGGATCCTGCTCAGCCCGACACCGACCCCAGCAACTGAGCAACGAGTGATGACGACCGAGACCCCGCCCGAGCGGGGTCTCGTCGTTTGAGCTCAGTCGGCGTCGTCGAGCAGCAGCAAGAGCGCGGGCAGCATGATCAGGCACGACAGCAGCGTGCAGGCGATGCCAATCACCATCACGGTGCCCAGCCCGACCATGCCGCCGTGCTCGCCGACCAACAGGCCCGCGAAGCCGACGATCGTCGTCAGCGACGAGAGCATCACCGCGCCGCCGGTCCCACGCACGACCTGCTCGAGCTTGGCCTTGCCGCCGTGGTGGCGAGCGTTGAGGTCCCAGCGGTGGACCATGTGCACGCCGGCGTCGATACCGATGCCGAGCATCAGCGGGATGACCACGATCGTCGCGACGTTGAGCCGCAGATCGAGGAGGTTGAACAGGCCGATCATCCAGCCCATCCCGATCAGCAAGGGGAAGAACGCGAGCAGAGCCTTGCGGACGCTGCCGAAGTCGAGCAGCAGGATCATCAGCACGAGCCCGAGCGAGTAGAAGGTCGCCCGCACGAACCCGCTGATGATCATCTCGTTGTGGTAGTAGAGCGAGATGCCCTGCCCGGCCGCGTCCGGGTCGATCGCCTCGAGCTGCGTGGTGAAGTGACGGGCGGCCTCGTTGGCGCTGTCCGAGTCCCAGATCGGCTCCTTGGGATAGACATAGACCGCGAGCCGCCCGCTGCCGTCGCGCGCGAGGAAGCGGACCTCGAACTTGTCGGGCAAATCCGTCGGCTCCCAGTAGCCACGCTCGGCCACCCTGCGAGCGGTCGTCCACGCGCGCCCGAGGATCTCGGCCATGTCGTTCTCGATCGCGTCGAGCGTCGTGCGAGCGCTCTCGACGGGCGTGCTCTCGAGCCGCTGCGCGAGCGCGGCGAAGGCCTTGGCAGCGTCGGAGATCGCCTTGGTGTCGCGCTCGGCCTGCTCGGCGGCGAACTCGAGCTCATCGAGCGCGTCGGCGACCGCTCGGACCTTGCCGGCTAGAGCGCTCGGATCGGGGGTTCGTGCGCGCAGCTTCTCCCAGTCGGGATCACCCTCGACGCCTGCAAAGTCAGCCCGCAGCGCGGCTAGCCGCGCCTCGTCGAGCTCGGGCAGAAGATCCGTCGGGCTGTCCACACGGCCGACACTGTCCTGCAAGCGCAGCTCCGCAGCGCGGGTCCGGGCTTGATCGAGGTCCTCGGCGGTGACCCACGCGAACCAGGGCGTCATCGCCCCGTCCTGCTCGAGCAGCTCGAGGCCTCGGGTCGCCTCGCGATCGTCGGGCAAGAACTCGAGGTAGCGGGGGTTGTAGGGCGGCAGCGCCAGCACGCCTCCGATCGCGAGCGTGACGCCGACCAGCAGCACGACCAGCGGTGACTTGCGCGACAGCCAGGGGATCAGCCCGACGACCTTCTCGAGCGGCTCGGGCGGGTTCTCGTGCTTGGTCAGGTCGCCGCGACCGAGCATCACCGGCAGCAGCAAGAAGGTCACGAGCAGCGAGACGACCAAGCCGATCGCCGTGATCACTCCCATCTGGGCGTAGGACGTGAACTCGGTCGTCGCCACGGTCATGAACGCGAGCGCGGTCGTCAGGGCCCCGGTCGTGATACCGGGCCCCGACTTGGTCATGGCCGAGAACAGCGCCTCGCGGCGAGTCCAGCCGCGCCGCAGATCCTCGTCGTAGCGGGCGAGCAGGTGGATCGAGAAGTCGATGCCCAGACCCATCAACACGGCGGCGAAGCTCGAGGTGATCGGATCGAGGGTGTTGAACAGGAGCTTCAGCGCGCCGAGGCTGACGATCGTGCCGACGCCGATCGGGATCAGCGCGACGATCGTGCGTCGCATCGAGCGGAACGACCACAGCAGCAGCAAGAAGATGCCGAGCCCGGTCGCGACGCTGGCGTAGGTGAGGCCCCGGCCGAGCACCTCTTCCTCGTCGACGACCAGGAAGGGCAGACCGGTCAGCAGGATCTGGGTCTCGCCTGCGGTGTCGAGCTCGCTCTGGATCGCCCGCAGGCGCTCGACGGCGGGCGCATAGTCGCCCACCTCGTCACCTTCGAAGTGCGGGAAGATCGCTATCAACAAGCGCTGTCCGTCATTGCTGACGAAGTAGCCTTCGGCGTCGAGGCCCCGGTCCCGCAGCTCCGCGGCGCTCGGGAACAGCGACTGGGCCTCACCAGCACCCTGCGCTGGGCTGGCAGCGAGGCTGTCGAGCAGCGCGTTGGGATCCATGGGCGGACCTTGGCCAGCGTCCGCCGCGAGCTTGCCGTCGAGCGCTCGTGCGAGCCCAGCGAGCTGAGCGAGCTGAGCGTCTGCCTGGCTCGGATCGACCTCGACCTCACCGTCGAGCGCCGCGAGCAGCTGGGTCTCGAGCAGGCCGAAGATCCCTTCGAGGCCCTGCTCGATCGCGGGCGCCAGCGGGGCGTCGGGCGGGAGGCTCTGCCGGAAGCGAGCGAGCCCGCCAGGCTGCTGGACCAGCAAGGTCTCGGCGATCGCGTCGGCGTCGACCTTGGCGAGCACCCGACCCTCGAAGAGCGGCTCTTGCTCGAGCGCTGCGCTGAGTCGATCGACGGTCGTCCGTCGCTCCTCCTCGCTGCCTCCGACCACGATCGCCACCGGAGCGTCGGGGTAGCCGAAGGCCTCGAAGAAGTGGACCATCCGCTGCTGGTACCAGTTCTTGTCGGAGACCAGGCCGAAGCGCGAGGTCGAGATCGTGAGCTGGCTAGCGAAGAACCCACCGACCACCGTCAGCAGGGTCAAGGCCACGATCACGAGGGTCGGCCGCCGAATGCCAAGCTCGCCGAACGCAGCGAAGAAACGGTCGCGGACGCGCTTCGCCATCGCGCCCTGTTAGCCGGATTTCGCCAGCAAACGCAAGGGGCCACCGGCCGGACTGTGACCGCGTCGGCACACCCGGGCCTGCATCAGCCCGTCGGATCCAGCTCGGAGCGCCGCCGACGGGCGGCCCGTCCCTTCACCCGTTGCAGCGGGGGCTCGGGCAGCAGAATCTGCTCATCCATCGGGTCGCTCGGCTCCGCGAGCCCCGGCTCGAGCTCGGCGTCCTCGCGGGTGACCAACTTGCGCCGCCCGGGTCCCTCGACCGCGCTCGCCCGTCGTGACGTGCCGCTATCCGAGCGGCTCGCGCGAGGCTTGCCGCGCTTGGTCTTGGTCGCCGCGCTGGCGGCCTCGTTCATCGCGCGCTTGAGCTCGGCGCTGGGCTTGAAGTCGATCGTCTCGCAGGCCTCGATCTCCATCGGCTCGAGCGTGCGGGGATTGACCCCTCGCCTCGCGCTGCGCTTCTTCTTCGTGAAGGTCCCGAACTTGGGATAGGTGAAGCGCGGGCTGTTGCTGCGGGTCAGCTTGGTGCGAGAGAAGTACTGACCGAGCTCGGCGAAGGCCAGGTCGAGGATCTCGCCGATGACCTTCTTGCTGAGGTCCGGCGGGAGGTCGCGCGAGCGAGCGATGCGATCGATCAGTTCGGCCTTCGTCATGGGAGCTTGGAGCGAGTCGGGGTCGCGTCGAAGGTCGGCACCACGCCTGAGTCAGCCGCCCGCGGCTGAGGACTGATGGCGGAGCGGCGCCCGGCCGCCCCAGAGGTGATGAGGCTGGCGATGCAGCCTCCGCGCCCGTGAGCGCTCGCCTCTCGGCTCTGGTGGGCTGACCCTTCGGCGCCCTCGGTGAGCTCGGCACTCGTTGGCGCCGACGATGACTCAGTCGTGACTCGGGAGTGGAGCGGGGCAGACCACTTTAGGGGGCGAGCATCCGGCCGTCAATCGCGAGACGAGATCCTTCGCCCTGCGTTCGCGCTGCGCTCGAAGTGCAGCCGCACGGCGACCACTCACATGCGCGAGTGTTCGGTGCTCGACCGTGACGATCGTCCGCCGGATGACTGCGACGTCCGATCGCGCCAAAGCTCGTTGGCATGGCTGGTTTGGCCACTCGTCAGCCGCGGGGGACGGGTCGAAATTTGCAGTCGAGGATCGAAGGTCAGTGTGTCGTACGCCCGCGCAACAAGGCGACCGCGCGGCCGAGATCGACGAGCACTTTTTCGTCTTCGGACTTGATCGCGCCACCGCGATCTGTTCCGCCTGTCGGCCCGCCCGGCGATCGAGGGTCGCGCATCAGCTCCCGGTCGCGACGCAGCACATACGAGGGGTGATAGGTGACGATGACGGGGATCCGTGCGCCCGACTTGGGCTCGCGATACTCGTGCACCTTCCCGCGCATGTCGTACATCTTCAGCTCGTCCCCGCCGAGCAGCAGCGAGCCGGCGAAGCGGCCGAGCGCGACCAGGACCTTGGGCTGAATCGCCCTGATCTGCGCGTGCAGGAAGGGCGAGCAGCGCTCGATCTCGAGCGGCTGAGGATCGCGGTTGCCCGGCGGCCGGCACTTGATCACGTTGGCGATGTAGACGTCGGAGCGACGCATGCCGAGCCTGACGATCCACTGATCGAGGCGCTGACCAGCCGCGCCGACGAAGGGCTCACCGAGTCGATCTTCATCGGCTCCGGGAGCCTCGCCGACGAACATCAGCTCGGCCTCGGGGTTCCCGACACCGAACACGATGTTGCGACGGGTCTGCGCGAGCGGACAGCGATGGCAGTCACCCACGTTGCGCTCGCGCAAGTACGCCAGCTTGGTCGCAGCGGTCCACTGCTCGGCAGCGAGCTTGGGATCTGCGGACATCGCCGCGGGGGCCCCACCCGCGGCGCGCTCGGTCGAGGGTTTCGCTGCCGGCGATTGTGTACGGTCTTCCGGCGTCGCGCGGGAGTGTGATGATAGGTCGCCGCCGCGATCCGGCCCGGACATGTCCGGCTCGCCCCCCGACGTAGCGGTGACCGGTGGCCTCGACGACATCACCTCGCTGGCAGGCACGGATCGCTGCGCGACGGGCTCGTCGCTCGAGCTCGTCTCGCTAGTAGAGCTCGGAGGGCTGCTCGACATACTCGAGCGACTCGGCATCGGTCCGGCGCCGACGTAGTGGAGCCCCGCGAAGTCGCGCAGGTGCTCGAGGTGGCGTGCGAAGGCCCGCGCGAGCTCCCGCGCCTGCTCGTCCTGACCGGACATCGCTCGGGAGTATGGCAGGTCCGCACGGAACTTCACGAGCGTGCGCCGCGGTGCAGGCGAGCTGACCAAGCGTGACGTCGTCGATGCGCCATCGTCCGCGCTCGGCGGAGCTGCTCGCTACGTTCGAGTCGCGGCGTTCGTGAACCATGCCCGATCCATCACGTCGAGCATCCACGCCGCGAGCTCGTGCTTGGGCCTGGGCGGCCCCGAGTCGTGCACCTCGGGCGCATTGCTGCCATCACGAGACAGCAATAGGTATCCCGCATTGGTGGTGCTCGCAAATCCCAAGCCGGGTACGCCCACGCGATTCACGAACAGCCCGTGGCAGCCCTTGCGGGCGAGCTTGGCTCGACCTTCGCGCAGCAAGGTCGCCTCGACTTCCTCGGGCGAAGCGGCGTCCGAGACCGTCTGAGCGCCAAAACCGAGCATTCGAGTCCGCTCGCCCCAACGAGCGGCGAGCGTGGCGAGGATGTCGACCTCGTTGCGCCACTCGAGCGCAGCGAGGCGCGCGAGCACCTGCTCTTTGGGCACCTTGGCCGTCGAGGCTTGGGCCGGAACGAGATCGGCGACCGCCGCGACCATCATCAACAGGTCGACCGAGCCCCGCTGCAATTCCTCGTCGCAGGCGTCGAGCATCTGTGGGCCAGTCTCGACGTCGATTCGACGCACACCCGCCGGGGTTGCCTGCTCGACCGGTCCGGCGACGAGGATCACCTCGGCCCCAGCTGCGGCGGCAACCTCGGCGAGCGCGAAGCCCATCGCGCCGGTCGACGCATTGCTGATGAAGCGGACAGGATCGAGGTAGGCCCGCGTCGGCCCGGCGGTCAGCAACACGCGACGACCCTTCCACGAACCCGCGACGTCCGAGCTGCTCGCACCCGAGGGCTGCCCTTCTGCCCGGACGGGCCGATGAAGCCAGTCCATCGCTGGGTGCTGCTCGTCGCTCAGCATTGCACGCGCGGCCGCGACCAAGATCGGCGGATCCATCATGCGTCCTTCGCCGATCCATCCGCAGGCCAGCTCGCCGCGATCGGGTCCGACGAACGCAGCTCCCCGCTGACGAAGCAGCTCGAGGTTGGCTCGCGTCGCCGGGTGCCTCCACATGTTGGTGTTCATCGCCGGAGCCCAGAGCACCGGCGCTCGCGTTGCGAGCAGCACGGTGCTGGCAAGATCGTTGGCGAGCCCATGCGCCGCGCGGGCGATCAGATCGGCGGTCGCCGGAGCGACGAGCACGAGATCGGGCCAGTCGGCCAGCTCGATGTGCCCCACCCTGCCCTCCTCGGCCGGGTCGAGCAGGCTGGTTCGTACCGAACGACCGCTGACGGTCGCTAGCGCGAGCTCGGCAACGAACGAGCCCGCGGCCTCGGTCATGATCACCTGGACCTCGAAGCCCTCGGCCCTCAGCTTGCGGACCAGGTCGGGCGCCTTGTAGGCCGCGATCCCGCCGCTGACGATCAACAGCAGCCGGGCGGACGTCGAGGTCGATGGCTCGTGCACGCCTGGATTCTACCTGGGGCGCCCGTGCTCAGCCCTGGCCAACGACGAGCGAGCTACTCGGCGGCCCCCTCGTCGTCGAGCGGCTGGCTGCCGACGACCTCGATCCCGAACCCCTCGAGGCCGACGATCTTGCGCGGGTTGTTGGTCAGCACGCGGATGCGCCGAACCCCGAGGTGCTTGAGCACCTGCGCACCGAGCCCGAACTCGCGGAAGCCCGACTCGCGCGGGCGCAAGCCCGGGTTGTGGGCCCGCGGCGCGAGCGTGGAGAAGAGCGGATCGGTCTCCCACGCGTCGCTGCCGAGCACGTAGAGGATCACGCCGCGGCCGACCTCATCGATCCGCCGCAGGGCCGCGCGCAGACGCGACGCCGAGTCGTCACCGAAGCCGAACACGTCCCCGACGACCTGGGCCCGCTGCGCTCGCAGCAGCACCGGCGCCGAGTCATCGAGCGCTCCCTTGCTGAGCGCGACGAACTTGCTCTCGGGGTGCACGAGCGAGCGGAAGCTGCGGATCGTCCAGCCATCGGCCCGCGTGATGCCCAGCACCCGCGACTCGAAGGCGGCCGAGGCGAGCTCCTCGATCAACGACTCGCGCTGGAGCCGATACTCGATCAGGTCGGCGATGCAGACGATCGGCAGGCTGTGCTCGCGGGCAAACGCCTCGAGATCGTCCATCCGAGCCATCTCGCCGTCGTCGCGCATGATCTCGCAGATGACCCCCGCCGGCGAGCACCCGGCGAGCCGCGCGATGTCGACGGAGCCCTCGGTGTGACCCGAGCGGACCAGCACCCCGCCGGCCTGGGCCCGCAGCGGGAACACGTGCCCAGGGCTGACGATCGACTCGGCGCCGAAGCTCGGATCGGCTGCGACCCGGATCGTCTCGGCTCGATCGGCGGCCGAGATGCCCGTGGTCACCCCCTTGCGCGCCTCGATCGAGACCGTGAACGCGGTGC
>CBFGLP010001016.1:0-3431 GCA_965649595.1 uncultured Myxococcales bacterium
CTGCAGGCCGGGCGCGGGCTCGCGGCGGCCCACCGAGCCGGGCTGATCCACCGCGACTTCAAGCCCGAGAACGTAATGCTCGGCTCCGACCGCCGCGCGATGGTGCTGGACTTCGGCATCGCCCGCACGCCGCTGAGCGCCGACGAGGTCGCGCGGACCGAGAGCAACCTCGACCTCGACGCGCTGCCGGATCCGCCCGACCCCCAGGACGACGAGGCGGCGCTCGACGAGCCCGCGGCGGCCGACGATCCGCACGACGGGCTGACCACGCGGCCACGCACCCGCGCGAGCAGCCGGTCGACGCTCGACCTGCGCGAGCAAGCGCGCGCGTCCGACTCGATGGCCGGCCTGCTCGCGCAAGCGCGGGCCGAGGACTCGCTGATCGCCGCGATCGCTATGGCCGACGACGGCGTGCTGCAGCCGGTCTCCTCGGTCCAGAACATCCCGCTCGATGAGCTCGACCAGCTCGACCAGCTCGACCAGCTCGCGCCGCTCGACGACGCGGCCGAGCCCGTCGACGTGCTGACCCGCCAAGGTGCGGTCGTGGGCACGCCGAGCTACATGTCGCCCGAGCAGCATCGCGGACAACCGCTCGACGGTCGCAGCGATCAGTTCTCCTATTGCGTGGCGATGTGGGAGGCGCTGACGGGCGAGCGCCCCTTCGGTGAGGGGCCCCGCCAGAAGCTGCTCGCCCGGATGCGGCTCGGCCAGCTCCGGCCCTTCGCGCGCCGCGACGTACCTCGTCACGTGGTCGCGGCGCTGCGGCGCGGGCTCTCGTGGAGCCGCGCCGATCGCTTCCCGACCATGGAGGCGCTGCTCGAGGCCCTCAACCCGCGCAGCCGCGAGACGCCGCGCGCGTCGACGCTCCCGATCGCGGCGCTCGTGACCGCGCTGGCGCTGGTCGTCATCGCGATCGCCAGCACCACCTTCGGCCTGCCACCAAGCGCCCCTGCCCCGACCTGCCCCGCAGGCGCGGACGAGATCGCTACGGTTTGGAACCCGGCCCGCGCCGAGCGGATCGAGGCCGCGCTGCGGGTCAGCGCTGGCGAGCAGACCAGCTCGATCTGGGTCCGAGCCGACGAGCAGCTCGAGCGCTGGACCGGCACATGGATCGACGCCCACGCTCACGCTTGCCACGAGCACCACGTCGAGCAGCGCTCGAGCGCCGGGCTCCTCGAGCTACAGATCGCCTGCCTCGATCGCCAGCGCGACGACCTCGACCGCTTGCTCGCGCTCTTCGAGCACCCCGACCCTGGCCTGCGCGACGGCATGCTCGAGTCGATCGCCGAGCTGCCGGACCCGACCGGCTGCCTCGCGGGTCCGGGCCTGCGCCCCGGCGTCCCGCAGCCGAGCTCGGCGCGCGAGCGCCAGCGGATCGCCGAGCTGCGCCGCGAGGCCCTCGATCTCGAGCAGATGCTCCGGCTCGGCCGCTACGAGGCCGGCCGCGAGCGCGCGTACCAGCTCCAGCTCGCCGCCGAGCAGATCGGCTACCCACCGATGCTCGCCGAGGCGTTGCTGATCCACGGCACCTTCCTCGCGCGCAGCGGTCGAGCCTCCGAAGCCGAGGCCACGCTGCTGCGCGCCGCGTCGATGGCTGCTTCGGTCGGCGAGCCCGATCTCCAGACCCGGGCGCAGATCGTGCTGGCGGGCCTGCTCGGCGCGCGCGGCCTCGACGACGAGGCGCTGCGCTGGCTCGAGGTCTGCGAGGGGCTGGCCAACCAGACGCGCGACCCCTTGCGTGTCCGAGTAGCGATCGCCACCACGCGAGCCACGATCGCGTGGCGCCGCGGCGATCTCGAGACCGCCGAGGCCCGCTTCGAGCACGCTCGCTCGCTGCTCGAAGCCGGCGATCGCCCGCCTGGTCCCCAGCTCCCGCTCGTGCTCCAGAGCCTCGGCCTGGTCGCCAGCGCCCGTGGCCAGCACGAGCGCGCGCTCGCGTTTCATCGCCGAGCGCTCGTGCTCTTCGAGGAGCAGCTCGGCAACGAGCATCGCCTCGTCGCGCGGGCCCGCATGGACCTGGCCAGCTCGCTGCGCGAGCTCGGGCAGCCCGAGGCAGCGCTGGCCGAGTATCGCCGCGCGCTCGAGCTGTTCGAGCGTAGCGAGGGCCCGCGCATCGACGCAGCGATCGCCCGCAGTCATGTCGGCACCACGCTCGGGCTCCTCGACCGCTGTGACGAGGCTCGCGAGCTGCTCGATCGAGCGTGGCTCGACGTCGCCGACATCGCGCCCGGGACGCTCGAGCAAGCCAGCCTGCTCGAGGCCCGCGCCAGCCTGTGCGAGTGGGCAGACGCCCAAGCCATCGAGTGGATCGAGCAGGCCCGGGCGATCCGCGAGCGCTTGCAGGACGCCGACCACCCCGACCTGCTGCGCAACCAACTCGCTCACGCGCTCGCCCGCTTCGCCGCCGGGCACCACCAGCTCGCGCTCGTCGAGCTCGCGCAGGTCCAGCCTCGCGCCGACGAGCTCGACGCGGACGAGCGCGCCACGACGCTCGCCGTCGAGGGCCTGATCCTGCACGCGCTCGGTCGCCGGAGCGAAGCCGCACCCTTGCTCGAGCAAGCATCCAGCGAGGCGACCCCGACTACCCCCTTCCATCGGCGGGTGGTCGAGCTGCGCCTGACCGACCAATGACGAGCCTCTCGACCGCGGTGCTCTAAACCTGCGCCGATTGGTTAGCATCGCGAAGAATGGCCGTATCGCCCCGCTCCTTGTTCTGGCTGACCTCGATGGTCCTGCTCAGCCTCGTCGCCGCGTTCGCGGTCGTGTGGACGCCGATCCTGCTCAGCTACGTCGTGCTGCTGCCGCTCTTCGTGCTCGGCATCGTCGATCAGATCCAGCGCAAGCAGGCGATCCGGCGCAACTTCCCGGTCGTCGGCCATGGCCGCTACCTGCTCGAGGCGATCCGGCCCGAGATCAACCAGTACTTCATCGAGTCCAACACCGACGGCAAGCCCTTCGATCGCGAGCAGCGATCGGTCGTGTATCAGCGAGCCAAGGGCGTCAACGACACCACGCCCTTCGGCACCCAACTCGACGTCTACCAACCCGGCTACGAGTGGATCGAGCACTCGCTGCGCGCCCGCACGCCGGCCAGCGTGGTCCCCCGGGTGATCGTCGGTGCCGGCCGCTGCTCACAGCCTTACGCGCTCGCGCTGCTCAACATCTCGGCGATGAGCTACGGCTCGCTCAGCCGCAACGCGATCTTGGCCCTCAACACCGGCGCCAAGAAGGGTGGCTTCGCCCACAACACCGGCGAGGGCGGCCTCAGCCCCCACCACCTCGAAGGCGGCGGAGATCTGATCTGGCAGCTCGGCACTGGTTACTTCGGTGCACGAGCGGCCGACGGCAACTTCGATCCGGACAAGTTCGCCGAGCGCTCGCGCACCACCCAAGTGAAGATGATCGAGGTCAAGCTCAGCCAGGGCGCCAAG